>JAGQTW010000326.1 GCA_020438785.1 Mycobacterium sp.
GGGAAGTTGCCCAGGTGCCGCCCGGTGCGCGGCTCGATCTCCTCGGCGTAGAGATGCAGCGGACTGGCGAAAGACAGCAGCCGCTCGCACAGGTGGCGGGCCCGGCTGACCTCGCCGATCTCCACCAACGCCGACACCAGCCAGAACGAGCAGATGGTGAAGCTGCCCTCCTCGCCGGATAGGCCGTCGTCGGTCTCCTCGACGCGATAGCGCAGCACCAGGCCGTCCTCGGTCAGCTCGTCGGCGATCGCCAGCACGGTGGCCCGCACCCGCGGGTCCTCCGACGGCAGGAACCGCACCAGCGGGACCAGCAGCAGCGAGGCGTCCAGGGCGTCGTCGCCGTAGCGCTGGGTCAACACCCCTCGCTTGTCCACGCCGTGCGCCAGGATGTCGGCCTTGATCTCCTCGGCGATCGCCCGCCACTGCTGGGCGTAGCTCTTCTCGCCCTGCAACTCGGCCAGCTTGGAGCCGCGGTCCAGCGCCACCCAGCACATCACCTTCGACGAGGTGAAATGCTGGGGCTCGCCGCGCACCTCCCAGATGCCGCGGTCCGGTTCACGCCAGTGCTTGATGGCCTCTTCGACCTGCTCCTTAAGCACCGGCCACAGCTGGTCTGAGATCTGTTCCCGGGACTTGGCGTGCAGGTACACCGAGTCCAGCATGGTGCCCCAGATGTCGTGCTGGCGCTGGTTGTAGGCGCCGTTGCCGATGCGCACCGGCCGGGCGTTGTCGTAACCGGACAGGTGGTTGAGTTCGTCTTCGACGAGTTCGCGCTCGCCGCCGACGGCGTACATCACCTGCAGCGGATGGCGCTCGCCGTTGTTGGCGCCGGACACGTCGGCGATGAACGAGAAGAAGTCGTCGGCCTCGCGGTCCAGTCCCAGGGTGTAGAGGCCCCAGAGCGCGAAGGTGGAGTCGCGCACCCAGGCGTAGCGGTAGTCCCAGTTGCGCTCACCCTGCGGCGTTTCCGGCAACGACGTGGTGCTCGCCGCCAGCAGGGCGCCGGTCGGCGAATACGTCAGCCCCTTCAGGGTCAGAGCGCTGCGCTGCAGGTAGGACCGCCAAGGATGGTCGGGGAAGTCGCCGATGTTGATCCACTGCCGCCAGGCCTCGCTGGTCTGCCACATCTTGTCGGCGGCTTCTTCGTACGTCTGCGGCGACGGATGCTTGGACCAGCTCAGCGCGACGAACACGTTGTCGCCCTCTTTGAGCCGGGTCCGGGCCCGCGCCTCCCGGCCTTCCAGCCCGATCCGCAGGTTGGTGGTCAGTCGAAGTGTCGGATGGGCGTCCGGATCTTTGCGGGCGCGCGCGATCGCCTCACCGTAGGCGTTGGCGGAGTACTCCCAGGTGGCGTTCACGCGGGCGTAGTCGAACGACGGCTCGCAGTTCATCACCAGCTCGACGGTGCCGCTCACGCACTTCACGGTCCGCAGCAGGATATGTTCGGCATCCCAGTCCATCGGGGTCCGGCGATGCGTCCGCGAGCGGGTGTCGATGTCGTGCCACGGCCCCATGACCAGTGCATCCCGCACGATCACCCAGCCGGTGTGGGTCTGCCAGGTGGTCTCCATGATCAGGCTGCCCGGCAGGTAGCGGCGCGCGGCCGGCACCGACACCCCATAGGGGCCGAGCCGGAAATGACCGGCGCCGCGGTCCAGGATCGCGCCGAAGACGCTGGGGGAGTCCGGCCGCGGTACGCACAGCCATTCGACGGCGCCGGCCGAGGAGATCAGGCAGGTGTTCTCGCAGTCGGACAGGAAGGCATAGTCCGCGATCGGCGGGAACGGGTTGCGCAGCGGCCCACTGGGCGGGTACGGCACCGGCGCGGTGAGGGACAGCGGCGCGGCCGATTCGAGGCCCGCCACGTCGGTGGCGCCGTTGCCCCCGGGCTGGGCTTGCAGAACCATGGGGACATCATCGACTGGAAAGGCGCTTGGCGTCTACTTCTCGGCGCAGATGACTACTTTGCTGTGACCTCGATGTTCGGTTCCCGCGGCACGGCATAGGCTGGTCGGGTGGACGGAATCCTGAGTTGGTGGGACGGCGTGGAGCTGTGGCTGTCCGGGCTGGGCTTCGTCTTCCAGACGATCATCGTGATGCCGGTGGTGCTGGCGCTGGGCTATGGGATCGCCCTGGTGTCCGACGTCTCGCTGGGCAACGGGATCCGGGTACTGCGCCGGATCCGCGGCCACAACGAGCGCCCACGATGACCGGTATGCCCCGCTCCCGCGTGACGCTTGCGCTCGTCGCGCTGCTGATTCTGGTGATCGTGGTCTGGCTGCTCAACCGCTGACGCCTCGGCTGGCCGGCCGTCGTCACTCTGTTAAGCTCGCGCCATGCAACCGGCAACCGGTTACGGCGAGGGCCACATCCTGGCTCTGATTGCCGTCGGCGCGTGCGCCGTTGCCGACGTCGCATGTTGTCGCTGACACCCTCGCCCGTCCGCGGTCTGGTGTCGGTGATGGTTGCGGCAGTTCGCTTCTGACTCCATCGCCATTCCGTTGTGACGGGATCACCCCGATCGATCGCAACGAGAAAGGCCAGCAATGTCCACTCCGTCTTCGTCCCTCCGCCGGTGGCGGGTCGCCGGGGCGCTTGCCGCCACCGCGACAGTGCTCGCCGCCTGCGGCGGCGGTTCCAGCGACGTCGTAGGCGGTGACGGCCAGTCCGCGGCCGACACCACCCTGACCCTGGTCGCCTACGCGGTCCCCGAACCGGGCTGGAGCAAGATCATTCCGGCCTTCGCGGCGACCCCGGAGGGCAAGGGCGTGGCGGTCACCACGTCGTACGGCGCCTCGGGTGACCAGTCCCGCGCGGTGGTGGACGGCAAGCCGGCCGACATCGTCAACTTCTCTGTGGAGCCCGACGTTTCCCGCCTGGTGAAGGCCAACAAGGTTGCGTCCGACTGGAACAAGGACGTCACCAAGGGCATCCCGTTCGGCTCGGTGGTCACCCTGGTGGTCCGCAAGGGCAACCCGAAGAACATCAGGGACTGGGACGACCTGTTGCAGCCCGGCGTCGAGGTGGTCACCCCTAGCCCGTTGAGTTCCGGTTCGGCGAAGTGGAACCTGTTGGCCCCCTACGCCGCCAAGAGCAACGGCGGCCAGGATCAGCAGGCCGGCCTGGACTTCGTCACCAAACTGGTCAACGAGCACGTCAAGACCCGGCCCGGCTCCGGACGCGAGGCCACCGACGTCTTCCTGCAGGGCAGCGGCGATGTGCTGATCAGCTACGAGAACGAGGCGATCAACATCGAGCGCCAGGGCAAGCCGGTCGAGCACAGCAATCCCCCGCAGACCTTCAAGATCGAGAACCCGGTCGCGGTGGTGAACACCAGCGCGCACCTCGACAAGGCCACCGCCCTGAAGAACTTCCTCTACACCCCGGAGGGCCAGAAGATCTGGGCGCAGGCCGGTTTCCGTCCGGTCGACCCGGCGGTGGCGGCCGAGTTCACCGCCGATTTCCCGGTGCCACAGAAACTGTGGACCATCACCGACCTCGGTGGGTGGAGCGCCGTGGATCCGGCGCTGTTCGACAAGGAGAATGGCGCCATCACCAAGATCTACAAGAAGGCCACTGGATGACAGCAGCCGTCGAACCGAATCCTGCGGCGGCTCGGCCGGGGCTCACCGGTGGTGACTCCGGCCGGCCGCCGAGTCAGTGGGGACAGCGCCACGGCACCACATCATTGCGGGTCGGGGCGGCATCGATCTGGCTGAGTGTCATCGTCCTGCTGCCGCTGGCGGCGATCGTCTGGCAGTCGGCGAAGGGTGGCTGGGCCGCATTCTGGTCGGCCATCACCTCCAACGCCGCACAGGAGTCGTTCCGGGTGACCCTGACGGTGTCCATTGGCGTGACGCTGGTCAACGCGGTGTTCGGGCTCCTGGTGGCCTGGGTGCTGACCCGCGACGAGTTCCCCGGCAAGCGGCTGGTCGACGCGGTGATCGACTTGCCGTTCGCGCTGCCGACGATCGTGGCGAGCCTGGTGATGCTGGCACTCTACGGACCGAACAGCCCGGTCGATCTGCACCTGCAACACACCAGGTGGGGCATCGGGGTGGCATTGCTGTTCGTCACCCTGCCGTTCGTCGTGCGCTCGGTTCAGCCGGTGCTGCTCGAACTGGACCGGGAGGTCGAGGAAGCCGCGGCGTCGCTGGGCGCCAACAACACCATCATCTTCACCCGGGTCATCCTGCCGGCGTTGTTGCCGTCCCTGTTGTCCGGCTCCGGCCTGGCGTTCTCGCGGGCGATCGGTGAGTTCGGCTCGGTGGTGCTGATCGGCGGTGCCGTTCCCGGCGAGACCGAGGTGTCGTCGCAGTGGATCCGGACGCTGATCGAGAACGATGACCGAACCGGCGCGGCCGCCATCTCGATTGTGCTGCTCGTGATTTCGTTCATCGTCCTGCTGATTCTGCGTGCGGTCGGATCGCGGGCGGCCCGGCGTGAGGAGTTGGCGGCATGATGCTGTCACCGCTGGTGCGCTACCTCACCCGCTACGTCGCGCTGGCCTACGTGCTGGTGCTGGTGATCGTCCCGGTGGGGCTGATCCTGTGGCGCACCTTCGCGCCGGGCGTCGGTGCTTTCTTCTCGTCGATCACGACCCCGGCGGCCGTGTCGGCGCTGCAGTTGTCGCTCCTCGTCGTCGCGATTGTGGTGCCGCTCAATGTGGTTTTCGGTGTCCCGACGGCACTGGTTCTGGCGCGCAACAAGTTTCGCGGTAAGTCGGTGCTGCAGGCGGTCATCGACCTGCCCTTCGCGGTGTCACCGGTTGTCGTCGGTGTGGCCCTGATCCTGCTGTGGGGCACCGCAGGAGTCTTCGGCTTCGTGGAGAACAGCCTCGGGTTCAAGATCATCTTCGGGCTGCCCGGGATCGTGCTTGCCAGCATCTTCGTCACGGTGCCGTTCGTCATCCGCGAGGTCGAACCGGTGCTGCACGAGCTGGGCACCGACCAGGAGGAGGCCGCCGCCACCCTGGGCTCCAGTTGGTGGCAGACATTCTGGCGGATCACGCTTCCCTCGATCCGGTGGGGGCTGACCTACGGCATCGTCCTGACCGTGGCCCGCACGCTCGGCGAGTACGGCGCGGTGATCATGGTGTCGTCGAACCTGCCCGGTAAGTCCCAGACGCTGACCCTTCTTGTCTCCGACCGCTACAACCGGGGCGCCGAATACGGCGCATACGCCATCTCGACCCTGTTGATGGCGGTCGCCGTTCTCGTTCTCGTCGTCCAGGTCGTGCTCGATGCCCGGCGCGCACGGGCGATCCAGTAGCCAGCAAGGAGTGAAACTCGCATGAGCAACGCGATCATCGTCAAGGGCGCCAACAAGCGCTACGGCGAGTTCAACGCGCTCGACGACGTCGACTTCGTGGTTCCCGCCGGATCGTTGACCGCACTACTGGGCCCGAGTGGCTCGGGCAAGTCGACGCTGCTGCGCGCCATCGCCGGACTGGACCAACCCGACACCGGCACCATCACGATCAACGGCCGCGATGTCACCAACGTGCCGCCGCAGCGCCGCGGTATCGGCTTCGTGTTCCAGCACTACGCCGCGTTCAAGCATCTGACGGTGCGCGACAACGTCGCCTTCGGGCTGAAGATCCGCAAGCAGCCCAAGGCCGACATCAAAGAGAAGGTCGACAACCTGCTGGAAGTGGTGGGGCTGGCCGGGTTCCAGACGCGTTATCCCAATCAGCTCTCCGGCGGTCAGCGCCAGCGGATGGCGCTGGCCCGGGCGCTGGCGGTGAATCCCGAGGTGCTGTTGCTCGACGAGCCGTTCGGCGCGCTGGACGCGAAGGTGCGCGAGGATCTGCGGGCGTGGCTGCGCCGGCTGCACGACGAGGTGCATGTGACGACGGTGCTCGTCACCCATGACCAGGCCGAGGCCCTCGATGTCGCCGACCGCATCGCCGTGCTCAACAAGGGCCGCATCGAACAGGTCGGCACCCCGACCGAGGTCTACGACAGCCCGGCCAACGCCTTCGTGATGTCGTTCCTCGGAACGGTGTCGTCACTGAACGGAATCCTGGTGCGCCCCCACGATATTCGGGTCGGCCGCAATCCCGAGATGGCGATCGCGGCCGACGACGGTACCGCGGAGACTACCGGGGTCACCCGCGCCACCATCGAACGCATCGCCTACCTGGGTTTCGAGGTCCGCGTCGAGCTGGTCAGCGCCACCACCGGTGGGCCGTTCACCGCGCAGATCACCCGCGGCGACGCCGAGGCGCTCCGGCTGAAGGAGGGTGACACCGTGTACGTGCGGGCCACCCGGGTGCCGCCGATCGCCGGCGAGGTGCAGGTGGCCGCGCGCTGAGGCGCCGCGTCGTGAGGCGGGGGGTGGGGACACTTTCCCCGAATCCGCCATCGCCGATGATGGCAGGTTGTGAACTGGTACGCGGGCCCGAACCGGTATGGCGAACTCCGCGAGCGACTACGCCGCCGCCCGCGCCGCCACCGCCTGATCGAAGCGGTCGAGCAGGGTTTCGGCCAGCAGGGCGTGCGCGCCCAGGGGAGCGGCCATTCGAACACCTGCGCCACGCCCGATCTCGGCCACCCGGTCGGTGATGCGTCCCGGCGCAATGAACCACGGCGCCAAAATGATTCGCCGCGCACCACGCTGACGTAGTGCATCGATCCCCGCCGCGACCGACGGTCGCGGCCCCGCGGCGTGTGCCACCGCGACCCCGGACCAGCGGGTGTTGTAGGCCAGAGCATCGGCCACCGTCGCGGTGCGGGCGTTGGCCTCGGGCCGCGATGAACCCACGGCCACCACCAGAACACCCAGATGCGGGTCGCCGGTCGCAACATCCGCCTCGGCCAGGCGCTGGCGCATCACCTCGACCAGACGCGGATCCTCCCCGAGGGTGTCGGCCTGCAAGACGTCGGCACCCGACTGTTCGATGAGGCCGGGGATGTCGACGCGGGCGTGATAGGCGCTTGCCAACAGCAGCGGAGTGACGACGGCCGAAACCCGCACGGCGCCAAGCACATCACGAAGATTTGGGGCGTTCTGCTCGCAGAAACCCACCCGTACGTCCAGGCCGGGGCGTAGCGTGCGGAGTTGCGCGGCCACGGCGTGGGTGACCGTCGCCGACCGTGGGTCGGCGCTGCCATGGGCGGCCAGGATCATCCTCACGAAGCGTGGAGCCCGCATTCGGTCTTGGCCGAGCCCAGCCAGCGACCACTGCGCGGGTCGGCGCCTTCGGCGGGCTTGGCCGTGCAGGGCGCGCATCCGATCGACGGATAGCCCTCGTCCACAAGCGGATTCACCAGCACCCCATTGGCGTCGATGTAGGCCTGGATGTCCTCGTCGGTCCACGCGGCCAGCGGGTTGATCTTCACCAGGCCGAACGCCTCGTCGAAGGAGACGAGTGGTGCATTCGCCCGGGTGGGCGACTCGACCCGCCGGATACCGGTGACCCACGCCGAATAGCCTTGCAGCGCTTTGCGCAGCGGGGCGACCTTGCGCAACCGGCAGCATTCATTGGGGTCGCGGGCGAACAGGTCCTTGCCCAGCAGTTCGTCCTGCTCGGCAACCGTATGCTCGGCCGTCACGTTGACCACGCGGATGTCATAGACCGCCTCGACGGCGTCGCGGGTGCCGATCGTCTCGGCGAAGTGGTATCCGGTGTCGAGGAACAACACGTCCACGCCGGGGCGGATCCGGGACGCGAGATCGACCAGCACCGCGTCCTGCATGTTGGACGCCACCACGTAGTTGCCGCCGAAATGCTCGTCCGTCCAGGCCAACAGGGTGGCCGCGTCGGCCCCGTCCAACTCGGCGGCGCCGTGCTCGGCCAGCCGACGCAGGTCAGCTTCGGTCAATTCACCCACCTCGATACTCATCGGTGCTCCCGGCTCTTCGCGCAAGCGCTCATCGCAAATCCTCTTCGGCGGCTCGTACAGCCCACTGGGCGAAACGCTCGCCCTGCTGTCTTTGTTTCACGAAGTTGCGCACCACCCGTTCGATGTAGTCGCCCAGTTCCGCACTGGTGACCTTGTGCTGGCGCAGCTTGCGGCCGAACGCGCTGTCCAGGCCCAGGCTGCCGCCGAGGTGGACCTGGAATCCCTCGACCGGAGTGCCGCCCCCGGCCTCGTCTCCACTGACCATCTGCCCCTTGAATCCGATGTCGGCGATCTGGATTCGGGCGCACGAATTCGGGCAGCCGTTGATGTTGACGGTGATTGGCACGTCGAGTTGGGAGTTGAGGTCTTCGAGCCGCTGCTCGAGCTCCGGTACCAGCACCTGGGCCCGGTTCCGGGTCTCGGCGAACGACAGCTTGCAGTACTCGATACCGGTGCACGCCATCAGGTTCTTCCGCCAGTGTGACGGCGCCGATGGCAGACCGAGCGCGTCGAGCCCGTCGACCAGCGTGGCCAGCTCGGTGTCGGGGACGTCGAGGATGACGAGCTTCTGGTAGGGCGTCAACCGGATCCGGTCGGAGCCGGCGGCTTCTGCGAGATTCGCGACCTTCGTCAGGATCGTTCCCGTGACGCGACCCGCGATCGGCGCGACGCCGACGGCGTTGAGACCGTTCTTCTGCCGCTGCACACCGACGTGGTCGAGTGGGTGCTTCAGCGGCTCCGGTGCCGGGCCGTCGATCAAGGGGCGGTGCAGGTATTCCCGTTCGAGAACCTTCCGGAACTTCTCTGCGCCCCAGTCCTTGATCAGGAACTTCAGCCGCGCCTTGCTGCGCAGCCGGCGGTAGCCGTAGTCGCGAAAGAGTGATGTCACCGCCTCCCACACCTCGGGCACCTCGTCGAGTGGCACCCAGGCCCCGAGCCGTTGGGCGAGCATCGGGTTGGTGGACAGCCCGCCGCCGACCCAGAGATCCAGGCCCGGCCCGTGCTCGGGATGGTCGACGCCGATGAACGCGATGTCGTTGATCTCGTGGGCCACGTCCTGCAAACCACTGATGGCGGTCTTGTACTTGCGCGGCAGGTTGGAGAACGTCGGGTTGCCCACCCAGCGGCGAACGATCTCGTCGATCGCCCACGTCGGGTCGAGGACCTCGTCGAGCGACTCACCGGCCAAGGGCGAGCCGAGCACCACGCGCGGGCAGTCACCGCATGCCTCGGTGGTCTGCAGTCCGACGGAGGCCAGCCGCTCCCAGATCTGGGGGACGTCCTCGATCCGGATCCAGTGGTACTGGACGTTCTCACGGTCACTGATGTCGGCGGTATCGCGGGCGAACTCGGTGGAGATCTCGCCGATGGTGCGCAAACCGGCGGCCGTGAGCGCGCCGCCGTCGCAGCGCACCCGCATCATGAAGTACTTGGCCTCGAGGATGTCGGCGTTCTCGTCGCCGGTCCACGTGCCGTCGTAGCCCTGCTCACGCTGGGTGTAGAGGCCCATCCAGCGCATCCGGCCCCGCAGGTCGTTCTTGTCGATGCTGTCGAAGCCCTGCTTGGAGTAGACCTCCTCGATCCGGGCGCGGACGTTGAGCGCGTCGTCGTCCTTCTTGAACTGCTCGTTGGCGTTGAGCGGTTCCCGGTTCCCGAGTGCCCACTGGCCCTCGTCCCGCGGCGGCTTGGGTGGCCGCGCCGTTCCGGTCGGCTGGGTCATGCGATGGTGCTCCTCAGATCAAGGAGCTGACGTTCGAATTGCGCGAAACCACCGGTGAGCTGTTCCGGCGGCGCAGATCCGGCGGCCAGCTGGAGTACAGGTGGGCAGGTCTACGGCGTCAGGCCAGACAACAACAGGTGCAAACGCGCTTGAAATCCACATGCCGCCGAGCCACCAGCGCAACGCTGCGCACAGTGTGGCGGGCGGGCATGCAGGCCGACATGCAGGCCATTGTGCCACGAACACCCGCCAAGGCTCCAACCGGGCCAGATTTGCGCTCGCCGTGAGTGAAAGTCGCGCTCTGCGACACTGAGCAGATGTCGGTCCGTCCCGCTGCCACCCCGGCGCCGGCCGTTTTGCCCCAGCTGGCCGTCACCCCGGGCACCACGTTCGGCATCTACGTGCACGTGCCGTTCTGCGCCACCCGCTGCGGATACTGCGACTTCAACACCTACACGGCCGGTGAACTCGGCGGGGCGACCCCGGATGGCTGGCTGGGCGCGCTGCGCAAGGAGTTGGCGCTGGCCGTCGCCTCGGTCGGCGCCCGGCCGGTCGACACCGTGTTCGTAGGCGGTGGCACACCGTCGCTGCTCGGTGGTTCCGGCCTCGCCGCGGTGCTCGACGCCGTTCGGGACAACTTTGCGCTGGCGCCCGACGCCGAGGTGACCACGGAGGCCAACCCCGAATCGACGTCGCGGGAGTTCTTCGACGAGATCGGCGCGGCGGGCTACACCCGGGTGTCGCTGGGCATGCAGTCGGCGGCCCCGGGGGTGCTGGCCGCGCTGGACCGGACCCATTCCCCGGGGCGGGCGCTGCAGGCGGCGCGCGAGGCGCTGGCCGCCGGGTTCTCCCACGTCAACCTCGACCTGATCTACGGCACGCCGGGGGAGAGCGACAAGGATCTCCGGCAATCGGTGGAGGCCGCCCTGTCGGTGGGGGTCGATCATGTCTCCGCCTACGCGCTGGTGGTCGAGGACGGCACCGCCCTGGCCCGCCGCGTCAACCGTGGCGAGATCGCCCGGCCGGACGATGATGTGCTGGCGCACCGCTACGAACTGCTGGACGGCTGGCTGTCGGCGGCCGGTCTGCGTTGGTACGAGGTGTCGAACTGGAGTCGCCGCGACGGCGAGTGCCGGCACAACCTCGGCTACTGGAACGGCGGGCAATGGTGGGGTGCCGGGCCCGGCGCGCACAGCTTCGTAGGTGACATCCGCTGGTGGAATGTCAAGCACCCCTTGACCTATGCGGAGCGGCTGGGCCGCGACCAGGACCCGGTCGCCGATTTCGAACGTCTCGACCGCCGCGACCGGCATGTCGAAGAAGTGCTGTTGTGCATCCGGTTGCGCGACGGCCTTCCGGTCACTGCGCTGACTGCACCGGAGCAACAGCGCGCCGCCAACGCGGTGACCGACGGTCTGCTGACGCGGAACGGCGATCGACTGGTGCTGACGGATCGCGGTCGGCTGCTCGCCGATTCCGTTGTGCGCCAACTGCTCGACGACTAGACGATGCAAGGCCGCGAGGTCGCCTCGTGACGAGGCGGCCGTCGCGGCCTTGCGCTGTGGGTCGCGGCTAGCCGATGGTCAGCATCTGCGGGTTCAGCGGGGTGAAGCCAAGCCTGAACGGCTGTTGGGGCCGAACGGGCGGCTTAGCAACGATCGACGAGTGGCCGGCGCGTGCGCAGTGGCTGGCCGTGCCCTTTTTGCTGCATGTCGTCGGGTTGGACGTTGCCGCGGCGGAGGGTGCGGCGGCGATCGCCGCAGCCGCGGCGGCGGCCACCAGCATCGGGGCGAGGTATCGAGATCGGATTCTCATCTTTGAGCCTTTCCTTGGTGATGTTGTCGAAAAAAGCTGGATTCTCAACGTGGTCGCCTAGCCCGGCGTCTGCATCCATTACCTCCGTTGGGATCAACGGTCGGGTGTGAAAGGGCCTCTGGTTGAGGATCTTTCATGTACACCCGACCCGTACTTCAAGAATATTTTGTCTGGTTGGCGGGGTCACGCGACTCATAGGGAACGCACATCATTGTTTGCCCGGGCCGACGCTCGAGAGCGCGACGTCGGCTGCTCGACGACTGAAAGCGGCAAGGCCGCGAGGCCGCCTCGTGGTGAGGCGTCCGTCGCGGCCTTGCGCTGGCGCTGCGGCTAGTCGAGGGCCAGCAGTTGCGGGTTCATCGGGCCGAAGCCCAAATTGAAGCCGAACGGCTGCTGGGCCCGAACGGGCGGCGTAGCGACGATCGACGAGTGGCCGGCGCGTGCGCAGTGGTTGGCTGCGCCCTTGTTGTGGCATGTCGTCGGGTTGGACGTTGCCGCGGCGGAGGGTGCGGCGGCGATCGCCGCAGCCGCGGCGGCGGCCACCAGCATCGGGGCGAGGTATCGAGATCGGATTCTCATCTTTGAGCCTTTCCT
>JAGQTW010000327.1 GCA_020438785.1 Mycobacterium sp.
TAGCCCATCCCGCCGTGCAACTGGTGGGCGTCCAGCGTCGCCCACTTCGCGGCCGGGGCGGAATGCATGCGGGCGATGGCGGTTTCGCGGACGGCGACGTCCCCGCGGCCGATCCGGAAGACCGCCGCCTGGGCGGCCAGCCGCGCCGCGGTCAGGGCGATGTGCATGTCGGCCACGATGTGCTGGGCGGCCTGGAACGAGGCGATCGGCCTGCCGAACTGGTGCCGCATGGTGGTGTAGGCCACGGTGCGGTCCAGCACCGCCTCGCCGACCCCGACCAGGTCCAGCGAGCTCAGCGCGATGGCCGCATTGGCGGCGCGGCGCAACTGATCCCGGTCCAGCGGCCTGCCGTCGTTGAGCGCGTCATCCACCATCACCTCGTCGAACCGCACGCAGGCGGCGGCGTGGCCACCCATCAACGTCAGCGGCCGCACCGCCACCCCGGGGCCGCGCAGGTTGGCCACGAACCCGAAGGTTCGTCCGGAGGCGTCCATGCCGGAGACCACCATCAGGTCCGCGGTCTCGGCGTCGTTGACGAAATCGGCTGTGCCGGTGAGCCGCCAGCTGCCGTCCGGCTCGCGATCGGCCCGCAGTGCGGGCGTGCAGTCGGCGGCGTCGTTGGCGTTCCACAGCGCCGTGGTCGCCGCGCAGCGCCCGGCGGCGAGATCCGGCAGCCACCGGTGCCGGGCGGCGTCGCCGCCGAGCATGTAGACGGCCTGGGCGGCGAACACCGTGCTGTAGGTGCGGAACGGGCACAACGCGCGGCCGCCCTCGCGGGCGAACACGCCGAGTTCGGCCAGGCTGCCGCCGGACCCGCCGAACTCCTCGGGGATGCCGAGTCCGAGGATGCCCGCGGCGCCCAGCGCATCCCAGGGGTCGGCGCCCCGGGCCGCGAGCAGCCCACGCAACATGGCGGCGAGGTCGCGGTCGTCCTGGGTGGCAACGAGTTTCATCTCAGCGTCCGTAGCTGGGCATGCCGTGGCCGCGCTGGGCGATGACGTCGCGCAGCACCTCGTTGGTGCCGCCGCCGAACCGCATCAGCGGGGCGAACCGGTAGAGCTTCTCGAACCGGCCGCCGGCCCGGGCCTCCGGGTTACGATGCGCCAGCAGGCCTTCCGCCCCGAGCACGTCGATACCGAGGTCGGCGATGCGCTGACGCAGTTCGCTGCTGAACACCTTCTCGACGCTCACCTCCACGGTGGGGATCACCCCGTCGGCCAGCATCGAGGACGCCTCATGCCCCATCAGGCCCGCCACCTCGACGTCCGCCTCGGCCTGGGCCAGCCGGCGGCGGATGGCCGGGTTGTCCAGCGGCACACTGCCGTCCAGGCGCGGGGTGCGGGCCAGCACCTGCAACTCGTCCAGCGCCCGACGCAGGTCCCCGGCGTTGGTCAGCGCACCGCGCTCGAGGTCCAGCGCGCCGGTGATGTAGGACCAGCCGTGGTTCTCCTCGCCGATGAGGTTGGTGACCGGGACCCGGACATCATCGAAGAACACCTCGTTGGTGCGGTAACCCGACCAGGCAATCAGCGGCCGTATCCGCACCCCCGGGCTGTCCACCGGGACAACGATCACCGAGATGCCCCGGTGTCGCGGTGCATCGGGATCGGTTCGCACACAGAGCCATTCGTGCGTGGAGCGTTGGGCGCCGCTGTTCCAGATCTTGGATCCGTTGATCACCCACTCGTCGCCATCGCGGACCGCTCGGGTCCGCAGCGACGCCAGGTCGGTGCCGGCGTCGGGTTCGGAATAGCCCAGCGCACACGTCATCTCGCCGCGGGCGATGGCGGGTAGGAACTCCTGCTTGTTCTGCTCGGTGCCATGCCGCATGATCATCGGCGCGATCGATGTGACGGTCAGGTCGGGCCCCGGCACACCCCAGTACTCGAACTCCGACATCAACAGGTGCAGGTGCACCGCCCCGAGGCCGAGCCCGCCGTACTCCGCGGGCCAGTTCAGTCCGAACCAGCCCTTGGCGCCGAGTTTGCGCCGGAAGGCCGCGACCTCCCCGCCGGGGTGCTCCAGGTTGTGTTCGGCGACCTCGACGCGCAGCGCCTCGGTGACGTTCTCCCGGAGGAACTCGCGCACCTCGTCCAACCACGCCAGTTGGTCGGTATCGAGGTCGAAATCCACCACCGAACACTAACCGGACGGTCAGTGCGTCAAACCGAAATCAATCGCGACCAGGTGTCACATTTCTGCGCCCGGGGGCATCTAGAGGGCATGACTGAATCAAATCCGTCGACAACACGACTCGAACCCCTGACCCCGACCAAGGCCTCCCCGATGATCCGGCTGATGTACCGCTGGGCCAAACGCCGCTTCGGCGAGGTCCCCGAACCGATGGCCATCTACGCCCACCACCCGGCACTGCTGATGGCCAATTCCGTGCACGAAGGCCTGCTGCAGCGCGCGTCGAAGACACTGCCGATCAGCGTCCGCGAACTCGCGGTGTACTGGACCGCCCGCACCGTGGGCTGCTCCTGGTGCGTCGACTTCGGCTCGATGCTCATGCGACTCGAGGGCCTGGATCTCGACCGGCTCAAGCACATCGACTCCTATGCCACCTCCCCGCTCTACACCGACGACGAGCGGGCGGCCATCGCCTACGCCAACGGCATGAGCACCGATCCGCACACCGTCACCCAGGAACAGGTCGACGACTTGCGCCGGCGCTTCGGCGCCGACGGCCTCATCGAGCTGACCTATCAGATCGGGATCGAGAACATGCGGGCCCGGATGAACTCGGCACTGGGCATCACCGAGCAGGGCTTCGGCTCCGGCGAGTCCTGCCGGGTGCCCTGGGCGGCCGAGGCTAACTGACGCAACCGAAAGTAATCGGCTCCCACAACGCGAATCCGTGATCCTGGGCCACTCTGACCACTGATTCCTTTACCCATGAATTCATCGGGCCACAATTCCGAAGTTAGCGCGCGCATCTGCCACTGAAACCGTAGTCTCGTCTCGTTCAAGAGCGGCCGCCCCCGGCCGTCCATACGGCGTTCAAGCAGGAGATGCCATGGCCAAAGGTGAGCTGCAAGTCGAGCCCGGGTCCAACACCGTCGAGAGCAAGGGGCTCAAGGGCGGCGCTCTGGGCTTGTTGTCCAGCGTTGTCGTCGGGATGGCCTCCACGGCGCCCGCCTACTCCCTCGCGGCGACCCTGGGCCTGATCGTCGCGAGCGGCGGTGCGCTGCTGGCCGGCGTCAAGGCGCCCGCCATCATCCTGCTTTCGTTCATCCCGATGTACATGATCGCGGTGGCGTATCAGGAGTTGAACAAGGCAGAACCGGACTGCGGCACCACCTTCACCTGGGCATCCCGCGCCTTCGGACCACTCGTCGGCTGGATGGGCGGCTGGGGAATCATCGCCGCCGACGTCATCGTCATGGCGAACCTCGCCCAGATCGCCGGCTCCTACTCGTTCACCTTCGTGGGCGGCCTGGGCTGGACGTCGGTGGCCGACCTCGCCAGCAGCACGCTGTGGTCGACGGTCGCGGGGGTCATATGGATCATCGTGATGACCTACATCTGTTATCGCGGCATCGAGGTGTCGGCCCGCATCCAGTACGGGCTACTCGCCATCGAGCTCGTGGTGCTTGTGGTCTTCTCGATCATCGCGCTGTTCAAGGTCTACACCCGTACCGCCGAGAGCTACTCGCTCATGCCGTCGATCTCGTGGTTCTGGCCGGCCGGCCTGGACTTCAGCACCGTCATCGCCCCGGCCGTCCTGACCGCGATCTTCATCTACTGGGGCTGGGACACCGCGGTGGCCTGCAATGAGGAGTCCGACGATCCCGGCACCACGCCGGGCCGGGCGGCCGTGATCTCGACGTTCCTGCTGTTGGCCACCTACGCACTGGTCAGTGTCGCGGCCATCGCGTTCGCGGGAACCGGCACCGAGGGGATCGGGTTGGGCAATGAGGAGAACGCGGCGGACGCATTCGCGGCGATCGGGCCGGACCTGTTCGGCGACAGCTTGCTGGGCAAGATCGGTCTGATGCTGCTCGCGGCGTCGATCCTGACCTCGGCCTCGGCATCCACCCAGACCACTATCCTTCCGACGGCCCGCACCACGCTGTCCATGGGTGTTTACAAGGCGCTGCCCGAGTCGTTTGCCAAGATCCACCGCAACTACCTGACCCCGACCACCTCGACCATCATGATGGGGTTGGTCTCGATCCTGTTCTATGTGCTGTTCACGCTTGTCAGCCCGAATCTGCTGTCGGCGCTGATCGGCTCGGTCGGCCTGATGATCGCCTTCTACTACGGCCTGACCGGCTTCGCCTGCGTGTGGTTCTACCGCAAGGACCTGACCAAGAATGCGCGCGATTTCATGATGCGCGGCGTGGTTCCACTCGGAGGCGGGCTGATCCTGCTCGTCGTCTTCGCCTACGGCCTGATCCAGTACGCCAAGCCGGACTGGCTCACCGACGACGACGGCAACAACGTCACAATCCTTGGTTTCGGCGCGGTGGCCGTCGTCGGAATAGGGGCATTGGCGCTCGGCCTGGTGATGATGGTCATCTGGTGGCTCATGTCGCCGGACTTCTTCCGGGGCCGCACGCTGTCCCGGCGATCCAGCGCCGATCTGGTGCTGGCGCCGCCGACCGCGGTCGACCCGATGTTCGGGCTGCCCGACTCCGGCGACATGCCGACTGTCATCGCGCCGGACCTGTCGAACCTGCCGCCGGGCGAGACGGCCGTCAACCCCGAGACGGGCGAGGAGTTCACCAAGGAGCACCAGCCCTAGGGCCTCAAGCCCTGGACGCCGAGCGTGAAGTTGTCCTCACGCTCGGCGTTCAGCGTGATAGTGGCTTCACGCTCAGCGCAGCTTGAAGATGGTTCGGTGCCAGCCCTTTTCGGCCGCACCGGTGATGTCGCTCATCACGTGCTTGATGGTGAGGTACTCCT
>JAGQTW010000328.1 GCA_020438785.1 Mycobacterium sp.
GCATCGGCCAGGCCCGCCGCGAAGGCGGCCAGCACGGCGCCGCGCGGCCCGAGCACCTCGGCGCCCCACCGGCCGACCAGCAGGGCGCCGGTCAGCACGGCGGCCAGGATCAGCGCGGGGCGCAGTGCGAAGGGCCGACCGGGTATCGGCTGCGGCTCATCGGGCTCGGCGGGATCCTGGTCCGGCACTATCGATGCGCCCCGATAGACCAGCGCCGCGACCACCAGGAGTACCAGCAGCCCGGCGAGGACCGGCAACCACAGCCGGCGCAGCACCTCGACATCGACGAGTCCGATCACCACGAGCAGTTGCACGAAGGTGGCCAGGCTGGCGAGCAACGCGCCGGCGAGGGGCGCCCGCACACCGGCGACCGTCCGGCTGACCCGGCCCATCGACGCCGTGGTCGCGGTGGCCGACACGAAACCGCCCGCCAGGCCGGTCACCAGCAGCCCGCGCTGCGGGCCGAGTGCGCGCACGCCGATGTAGCCGACCCAGCCGATACCGGTGAGCAGCACCACCAGCAGCCAGATCTTCGCCGGGTTGAGCACACCGTAGGGCCCGACCCCCTGGTCGGGCAGCAACGGCAGGATCACGAACGCCACGACGAAGAACTTGATGGCGTCCTCGAGTTCGATCTCGCTGACGATCTCGCGGGCGAATCTGTGGATGCGGCCCTTGGACACCAGCAGGACGGCGACGACGACGGCGAGCGCGACCGCCAACCCCGGCCGGGTGTAGGCCAGGGCCCCGAGCAGGTAGGCGACCACCGCGGCGATCTCGGTGGTGGTGCCGGGATCGTCCGCGCTGGTGCGGAAGTAGGCCAGCGCCAGCATCGTCACCACCCCGGCCAGCCCGACCACGACGGTCCAGGTCCCGAAACTGGCGGCGACGGCCCCGACGAGGGCCAGCAATGCGAACGATCGGGAGCCGGCGGGAAGCTCGCGGTGATGGCTGCGTTCGCGCTCGAAGCCGAGGAGCAGCCCGACGGCCAGCGCGACCAGGAAAGGCTGGATCTGCTGCCAATCCATGGCCACCCCCGCCCGTCAGACCGCCAGACCGATCACCCGGAAGTCCGTCCGAGCCTCCTGATCGTACGCAGGCCGGTGATCGAGGGCCCGCGAGTGACCGATCAGCAAGGGCCGCAGGCTCATCCGCGACCGGCGGCTACTCGTCGGTGTCGGTGCCGCCGTATCGACCGGGGTTGAACATCGAGGCGATCGCGCCGATCACCATCATGAGTGCGGCGGCTCCGAACACCACCACCAGACCGCTGTGGAACGGCTCGATGATCAGGTTCGGGAAGAACGTCTTGCCGGTCAGCACTTCGGCGTTGACGCCGGGCTGCTGCAGCGCGTTGTGCGGTGCCAGCAATTCGGCGATCGGATTGTATCCGAGGAATGCCGCGAACAGGCTGCCCACCGGTGGCGTGTTGGCCACCTCGTTGGCCACCGCGGCCGACACGCCCTGCTGCTGCAGTCCGCGGCTCATCGCGTCCGGCAGGGTGGCCGCCAGCCCGAGGATCATCAGCGAGAAGAAGATGCCGATCGACAGCGACGAGCCGGCGTTGAAGAACGTGGCCCGGACACCGGAGGCCGCACCACGCTGCGAGGCCGGGACGCTGGACATGATCGCCGCGGTGTTCGGCGCGGTGAAGATGCCGCCGCCGAGCCCGTTGAGGAACACCAGCACCGCGAAGACCCAGTAGTCGAAGTTCACCGGGATCAGCAGCAGCGCCACGAACGTCACCGCCATCAGCACCATGCCGCCGACGGTGAACGGCCGCGCGCCGAACCGGTCGGCCAGCGAGCCGGCGATGGGCGCCGCCGCCAGGAAGCCGAAGGTGGCGGGCAGCAGGTAGATGCCCGCCCACAGGGGGGTGGACTCAAAGCTGTAGCCGTGCAACGGAAGCCAGATGCCCTGCAGCCAGATGATGAGCATGAATTGCAATCCGCCGCGGCCCACGGACGACATCAACCCGGCCAGGTTGCCCATCCCGAACGCCGCCGACCGGAACAGCCGGACGTCGACCATGGGTTGCGGCACCCGGAGTTCGACGAGGCAGAACACCACCAGCAGCGCCAGGCCGCCGATGATCGCGGCGAGCACCTTCGGGTTGGTCCACCCGGTCGTCGACTCACCGTAGGGCTGGATCCCGTAGGTGATACCGATGAGCAGAACGGTCAGGCCGACGCCGAAGGTCAGCGTGCCCGCCCAGTCCATCCGGCCGGGGCTGCGCACACCGAGTTCCTTGAGCGAGCGCACGCTCCACAGGGTGCCGATGACGCCGATCGGCACGCCGACCCAGAAGATGGCCTGCCAGTGGATCTCGGAGAGCACCCCGCCGATCAGCAGGCCGAGGAACGATCCGGAGACCGCCGCGACCATGTTCACGCCGAGCGCCATGCCGCGCTGGGTGGACGGGAACGCGTCGGTGAGGATGGCCGACGACGACGACATCAGCATCGCGCCGCCGACGCCCTGGACCACCCGCCACCCGATCAGCCAGATCGCCCCACCGTCGAGGTGGAAGGGGTCGAAGGACAGCGCGATCGCTGCCAGCGTGAAAACGACGAAGCCGATGTTGTAGATCTTGACGCGGCCGAACATGTCGCCGAGCCGGCCGAACGGCACCACCAGCACGGCGGTCACCACCAGGTAGCCCATCAACATCCACAGCAGGTAGCTGACATTGCCGGGGGCCAGCGGGTTCAGCCCGATGCCGCGGAAGATGGCGGGCAGGGAGATCAGGACGATCGAGGCGTTGACGGCGGCCAGCAGGATGCCCAGCGTGGTGTTGGACAGCACCACCCACTTGTAGTGCGGGTGGTCGTGATCCATCCGGCGGCGACGGCGGTCGGTCTCGGCCAGGGCCGCGTCGGGGGCGGGCGCGATGTCGGGGTTCGTCATCTCGGCTTCGGTCGTCACGGAGCACTCTCGTTTCGTATGCAATCAGTTACGGGCATGCACAGGCGGGCGGAAGGCGCAAACGCATATGTTAGCTATACAAATCATCGAAAGACCAATCGCTATTCCCGCGCTACGTTGGGTACCGCAGGACCACCCACACGGGAGCGCACTGCCAGTGCGCTGAGAGGACGGCTGGCGAGCCGTCGACCGTACGAACCTGACCGGGTAATGCCGGCGTAGGGAGTGAGCGATGACCGATCTTTTCGTCGACCCCACCGTCACCATCGGGCCGATCGCGGGCAGCACCAAGGCCTACCGCGACCTGCCAGACGGCGCCCGAGTGCCGTTCCGGCGGATCACCCAGAGCAACGGAGAGCACCTCGACCTCTACGACACGTCGGGGCCGTACACCGACCCGCGGGCCACCATCGACCTGCACGCCGGACTGCCGCCGCGGCCCGGCATCGTGCGGGACCGCGGCACCCAGCTGCAGCGTGCCCGCGCCGGGGAGATCACCGCGGAGATGTCGTTCGTGGCCGAGCGGGAAGGCGTCCGGGACGAGTTGGTCCGTGATGAGGTCGCCCGTGGCCGGGCCGTGATCCCGGCCAACCACCACCATCCCGAGAGCGAACCGATGATCATCGGCAAGGCTTTCGCGGTGAAGGTCAACGCCAATATCGGCAACTCGGTGGTCTCCTCCTCGATCGCCGAAGAGGTGGACAAGATGGTGTGGGCCATCCGGTGGGGCGCCGACACCATCATGGACCTGTCCACCGGCGCCGACATCCACGCCACCCGCGAATGGATCCTGCGCAACTCCCCGGTACCGGTCGGCACCGTGCCGATCTACCAGGCGCTTGAGAGGGTCAAGGGCGACCCCACCCGGCTGAGCTGGGAGGTCTACCGCGACACCGTGATCGAGCAATGCGAGCAGGGTGTCGACTATATGACCGTGCACGCCGGGGTGCTGCTGCGCCACGTCCCGCTGACCGCCCAGCGGATCACCGGCATCGTCAGCCGCGGCGGCGCCATCATGGCCGCCTGGTGCCTGGCGCATCACCGAGAGTCGTTCCTGTACAACAACTTCGGTGAGCTTTGTGAGATCCTGGCGCGCTACGACGTGACGTTCTCGCTGGGCGACGGGCTGCGGCCGGGATCGATCGCCGACGCCAACGACGCGGCGCAGTTCGCCGAGCTGGAGACGCTGGGCGA
>JAGQTW010000329.1 GCA_020438785.1 Mycobacterium sp.
GGGATGGTCTGGATGATGTCGAGCATCAGCTGCCCCGGGTGGCTCGGGTCGTTCTGCGACATCGCCATCACTTCGCGGACCCGCCGCGAGACCAGCGGGATGTCGAGCACGTTGGCGCTCATGGCCGCCACGGTGAACAGCCCGACGAATCGGTGCTCGACGTCACCGGCAGGTCGCTGCTCGCGCACCACCACGATGTAGGGGTAGGCGCCGTAGCGTAGGAAGCTGGGCATCGTCGCCTGCGCGAGCACCAGCAGGTCACCGCGGTTGCTGAGTTCGGGCAGCACCTCGGTGCGCAGCCGGGCCACCCCGAGCCGGCTCGACTCGTCGACCGTGGCGGTCCCGCCGTCGACGGCGCAGAGTTGGGAGCCCAGCAGGACGAAGTGTCCCTCGGCCAGCCAGCGCAGCAGATCGGCGACGTCGGCGCGGTCCGGGCCGGGGAATCGCGCCCCGGAGTCGGTGTCGATCTCGCGGGCCAGTGTCTGCAGGACCTCGCTCAACGCCACCGAGTCCTGGGCCACCTGCCGCGCGTCGGCCACCACCATCGGCAGCAGCCGCTGCGCCTCGGCCAGCGCCTTGCGGTTCACCGACGGCGACAGCTGGACGTGGATCCACGACTCCTCGGTACTACCGGGCTCGGGGGTGCCGGATGCGGGGCGCACGTCGAGCAGCTCGCCGGTGGGCCCGCGCCGTACCCGGAAGACCGGGTTCATCAGCGCCACATAGGCGACGCCGAGCCGGTGCAGCAGCACGGTGACCGAGTCCATCAGCATGGTGGCCTGGTCGGTGACGATCTGCAGGGCCGGGCCGAAGCCGCCCGGGTCGCCCTCGGCGTAGACGGCCACCAGCGTGTCGCCATCGGGGCGGCTGTGCGCCAGGCGCTCGTGCGCCTCGATCAGCGCCCGGGGCGCCTCCGGTTGCGCACCGGCCCGGATCAGCGGGCCGGTGTCGGCGGCCTCGGTGTTCGGCGCGCCGGGATGCGGCCCGCGATAAGTGGCGACATATGCCGCCGCCATCGCCGCGGTCATCTCGTCGACGGCGGCCTGACTGAGTTGACTCCACTCGATCGGCAAGTCGAGGCTGCTAGTTCTCGGGTCAACCGTCATCCGCTACTCCTGGATCGCCTGCGCACCGACGCTGGTCCGCAGGCGATCACATTAGTCGCGTGTGAGCCTGCGATGGGTCACTCGATGCGGACGGGCCGCATCTGCTCCCAATCGCTGGATCTTGTTCTCCTCATAAGCCCCGAAGTTGCCCTCGAACCAGAACCACTTCGCCTCGTTGGTCGAGTCGCCCTCCCAGGCCAGGATGTGCGTGCAGGTCCGATCCAGGAACCAGCGGTCGTGGGAGATCACCACCGCGCAGCCCGGGAAGTTCTCCAGCGCGTTTTCCAGCGACGACAGGGTCTCGACGTCGAGGTCGTTGGTCGGCTCGTCCAGCAACAGCAGGTTGCCGCCGCGGGTGAGCAGCTTGGCGAGGTGCACGCGGTTGCGCTCGCCACCCGAGAGGTCGCCGACCCGCTTCTCCTGGTCCGGCCCCTTGAAGTTGAACCGC
>JAGQTW010000330.1 GCA_020438785.1 Mycobacterium sp.
GGGCGCGATGCGGAAGGGGTGAGGTGGTGTCCGACGGCCGGAAGCCCACGCTGCGCCAACTCGGGGAGTTTCCGATGATCGACCGTCTGGTGGCGGGTCGTCGCCAGCCGGCCGGGGTGCCGGTCGGCCCCGGGGACGACGCTGCGGTGGTCGCCACACCCGACGGGCGGGTTGTGGTGACCACTGACATGCTCGTCGAGGGCAGGCACTTCCGTCTGGACTGGTCCGCGCCGCAGGATGTCGGGCGCAAGGCGATCGCGCAGAACGCCGCCGACGTCGAGGCGATGGGCGCGAGCAGCACGGCGTTCGTGGTCGCCTTCGGCGCTCCGCAGGACACCCCGGTGGAGCGGGTGCAGCAGCTGGCCGACGGAATGTGGCTGGAGGCCGGCCAATTCGGCGCGGGGATCGTCGGCGGCGACCTGGTCGCCAGCCCGCAGTGGGTGATCTCGGTGACCGCGCTGGGCGATCTGGGCGGCCGCAACCCGGTGTTGCGCAGCGGCGCCCGGACTGGCTCGGCCGTCGCCGTCGCCGGCGACCTGGGCCGCTCTGCTACGGGATATACGTTGTGGCACAACGATATCCGCGAGTTCGAGGAGGTCCGGCGCCGTCATCTGGTGCCGCAGCCGCCATACGGTCAGGGTCTTGTCGCGGCCCAGGCCGGCGCGCAGGCGATGACTGACGTCTCCGACGGCCTGCTCGCCGACCTCGGCCACCTGGCCACCGCATCGGGTGTGTCGATCGACCTCTCGGGTGCGGCATTGCAGGCCGACGTCGACGCGGTGGCCGGTGCCGCCGCCGCGGCCGGGGTGGACCCGTGGGCGCTCGTGCTCTCCGGCGGCGAGGATCACGCCCTGGTGGCCTGCTTCCCGGGCGATGTGCCCGCCGGCTGGCGGGTGATCGGGATGGTGAGAGAAGGCGCGCCCGGTGTGGTGCTGGACGGCCGGCCGCCGATAGGCCCGGCGGGTTGGCAGTCCTTCGACTGAGCATCCTGGGTAGGTTGTCGAGCGTGACGACGACCGCCCGACCGCTCACCGAACTCGTCGAAGGCGGCTGGGCACAGGCACTGGCGCCGGTGGCCGACCAGGTGAGCAGGATGGGTCAGTTCCTGCGGGCGGAGATCGCCGAGGGGCGGCGTTACCTGCCAGTCGGACCGAATGTGCTGCGCGCCTTCACCTATCCCTTCGACGAGGTGCGGGTGCTCATCGTCGGGCAGGACCCGTACCCGACCCCGGGGCACGCGGTCGGGCTGAGTTTCTCGGTGGCCCCCGAGGTGCGGCCGCTACCGCGCAGCCTGGCCAACATCTTCGCCGAGTACACCGCGGACCTCGGCTATCCGGAGCCCTCCAACGGCGACCTGACACCGTGGGCGCAGCGGGGCGTGATGTTGCTCAACAGGGTGCTGACCGTGCGGCCCGGAACACCGGCCTCGCATCGCGGCAAAGGGTGGGAGGCCGTCACCGAGTGCGCCATCCGTGCGCTTGTCGCACGCGATCAGCCTATGGTGGCGATCTTGTGGGGACGCGACGCGTCGACCCTCAAGCCGATGCTGGACGCCGGCGGGGTGGACGGCGACACGGGGACTCACCGAAGCAGATGCGTGGCCATCGAGTCACCGCACCCGTCGCCGCTGTCGGCGTCGAGGGGTTTCTTCGGGTCGCGTCCGTTCAGTCGGGCCAACGAACTGTTGGCCGGGATGGGCGCCGAACCGATCGACTGGCGGCTGCCCTAGGCTTTCTCAGCCGCGGCTGACCTTGCCGGCTTTCAGGCAGGAGGTGCAGACGTTGACGCGCTGCTTGTTGCCGCCGGGACGGGTCACCGCGTGCACGGTCTGGATGTTCGGGTTCCACCGGCGGCTGGTCCGGCGATGGGAATGCGACACCGACTTACCGAAGCCGGGGCCCTTTCCGCAGATATCGCACACGGCAGCCATGAGAACTCCTCAAAAATCTGTGAACCGGGGCCAACTACCGCTCGACGGGTGACCCGACAACCTGACCAGGATAGCCGTCGGCGGAACCGAACGCCAAAATGAGCCGGCCCGTCCCGCCGATCCATCCCTGACCTGCACCGATGCGCGACGCCCGCGGCCGGGTGTGGCGGGGACGGCCGGTGTCGGCCGCACTGGCTAGGCTGACGCCCACGGGAGCGGTGCGTGTGCCAGGGATCGCGAGGGAGGTGCCGATGCCGGACCGGCGGCTCGACGCATCGGCCCTGCGCGATTGGGCTCACACCGCCGTCGGTGACCTGATCACCCACACCGACGAGATCAACCGGCTCAACGTGTTCCCGGTGGCCGATTCCGACACCGGCACCAACATGCTGTTCACCATGCGGTCGGCGCTGGCCGAGGCGAACTCGGCCGCCCGGTCGGGGGAGGTGGCCCAGGTGGCCGCGGCGCTCTCCGAGGGCGCACTGCACGGCGCGCGCGGCAATTCCGGGGTGATCCTGTCCCAGATTCTGCGCGGCCTGGCCGATGTGACGGCCGCCGCCGACGCCGATCGGCAGGGTGCGCTGGCCGATATCGACGCCCCCCTGCTGGGCGCCGCCTTGAGGCATGCGGTGCGCCTGGCCGTGGCCTCGATGGGCGGCGAGATGGTCGCCGGGACCATCGTCTCGGTGCTGCAGGCCGCGGCCGATGCGATGGAGGACTGGGGCGCCGGCGGGGCCGGTCTGGCCGAGGCCCTCGATGCCGCCGGGGACGCGGCGGCCTCGGCGCTCGACCGCACCCCGCTGCAACTCGACGTGCTGGCCGACGCCGGCGTGGTCGATGCGGGCGGGCGCGGCCTGCTGGTGCTCATCGACGCGCTGACCGCGACGGTTACCGGCCATGCCCCGCACCGCCGCGGGTACGAGCCTGCGGCCCGCCGGCCGGAGCTGCGATCCGGCGAGCCGGCACCGCCGCCGCAGTTCGAGGTGATGTACCTGCTCGACGGCGGCGGTGCGGGCGCGCTGGACGGGTTGCGCGCCGAGTTGGAACGACTGGGCGACTCGGTGGCCATCGCCGCCTCGGCGGCCCGATCGGACGACGGCGACAGCGGTCGCCATTCGGTGCACGTGCACACCGACGACGCCGGCGCGGCCATCGAGGCCGGACTGGCGGTGGGGGCGCTGAGCCGGATCCAGATCTCGGCCCTCAACACCGGGCCCGGCCGCCCGGCCGCGGGGAGCTGGAGCCGGGAACGCGCCGTGTTGGCCGTCGTCGACGGCGACGGCGCAGAGGAGCTCTTCGGCCGGGAGGGCGCCGATGTGCTGCGGCCCGAGCCGGAGTCGGCGGACCCGGGCCACGGGGTCAGCGCCCGTCAACTGCTGCGGGCTCTGGTCGACACCGGTGCCGCCCAGGTGATGGTGCTGCCCAACGGGTACGTCGCGGCCGAGGAACTGGTCGCGGGCTGCACCGCGGGCATCGGCTGGGGCATCGACGTGGTACCGGTGCCGGCGGGGTCGATGGTGCAGGGCCTCGCGGCGCTTGCCGTCCACGACCCGGGTAGGCAGGCCGTCGACGACGGATACACGATGGCGCGGGCCGCGGCCGGGGCGCGGCACGGTTCGGTGCGCGTCGCCACCGAGCGGGCCCTGACCTGGGCCGGCACCTGTGAACCCGGCGACGGCCTTGGCATCGCCGGGGATGAGGTCCTGGTCGTCGGCCCCGATGTGGGTGCCGCGGCCGCCGGCCTCATCGATCTGCTGCTGGCCGCCGGTGGTGAGTTGGTCACGGTGCTCGTCGGGGTGAACGCCGACCCGGCGGTGGCCGCGCGCCTCGACGAACACGTGCACCACCGGCATCCCGGCATCGAACTGGTGGCGTACCGCACCGGCCATCACGGCGACGCGCTGCTGATCGGGGTCGAATAGCCGTGGTCTCACTCACCGACCGCCTCGACGGCATCGTCGGCGGCAAGGCCGCAAACCTGCTCGACGAGGTCTTCGGGATCCGCACCGTCGACGGTCTGCTGCGGCACTATCCGCGCAGTTACATCCACGGGATGAGAGCGTGGGATGAGGACGAGGAGCCGCCGGAGGAGGGCGAGCACATCACCCTGGCCGGCGAAATCGAGAAGGCCGAGGTCCGCAGGAGCAGCCGCGACCGCCGGCGCGAGTACATGGTCGTCACGCTCAGCCAACGGCGACCAAGGGTCACCGCCACCTTTTTCAACATCAAGCTCCTCAAGCACGGCTTGGTGCCGGGAACGGAGCTCAGGCTGTCCGGAGAGGTCGGGTACTTTCGCGGCACCATGCAGCTGACCCATCCGGAGTTCCTGGCGCGGGATCCCAGGACGGGCCGCATCTTCGGTTCCAAGTCGCTGAAGACGATCGCGGACGTGTCCGCCGATCAAAGCGACGAGTTGTTCAGATCAGCCTTCGAGCGTGACTTCTACCCGATCTACTCAGCCAGTGCGAAATTGCAGAGCTGGGACATCTACGCCTGCGTGGGCCAGGTGCTGGCCGTACTCGATCCCGTTGCGGATCCGCTGCCGGAAAGTGTTGTGCGCCAACGCGGTCTGATGCCCGAGGATGCTGCGCTGCGGGCGATCCACCTCGCCGAGAGCGAGGCGGAACGCGACCGCGCCCGCGAACGGCTCACCTTCGACGAAGCGGTCGGGTTGCAGTGGGCCCTGGCCCAGCGCCGCCACGGTGAACTCTCCGAGTCCGGGCCGCCGGCGCCGCGCCGCGCCGACGGGCTGACCGAGGCGCTGATGCGTCAGCTGCCCTACGAATTGACGGCCGGTCAGCGCGAAGTGCTCGAGGTGATCTCCGCCGAGCTGAACTCCAGCAAGCCGATGAACCGCCTCCTGCAGGGGGAGGTCGGCTCGGGCAAGACCATCGTGTCGGTGCTGGCGATGCTGCAGATGGTCGACGCCGGCTATCAGTGCGCGTTGCTCGCCCCAACCGAAGTGCTTGCCGCCCAACATGCCAGGTCCATCCGGGATGTCCTCGGCCCCCTCGCGATGGCCGGTCAGCTCGGTGGCGAGGACAACGCGACCCGGGTCGCGCTGCTCACCGGATCGATGCCGCAGGCCCAGAAGCGCGAGGTGCGCGACGAAGTGGCCGCCGGACTCGCCGGAATCGTGATCGGCACCCACGCCCTGCTGCAGGACGCGGTCGAGTTCGAACGGCTCGGCATGGTGGTCGTCGACGAGCAGCACCGGTTCGGAGTCGAGCAGCGAGACCGGTTGCGGGCCAAGGCTCCTGCCGGGCTGACGCCGCATCTGCTGGTGATGACGGCGACCCCGATCCCGCGGACCGTGGCCTTGACGGTGTACGGGGACCTGGAAACCTCTACGCTGCGCGAACTTCCACGCGGCCGCCAGCCGATCACCACCAACACCATCTTCATCAAGGAGAAGCCGCAATGGCTGGACCGGGCGTGGCAGCGCATCAGCGAGGAGGTCGCGGCGGGTAGGCAGGCCTATGTGGTGACCGCCCGCATCGACGAAACCGACTCCGGTGGAGGTGAATCCAACGGTCCGCCGGCTACCACCGCGGTCGAACTCTACGAACGGCTGCGTGGGGGACCGCTGTGCGGGTTGCGGGTCGGACTCATGCACGGCCGTCTGGCCGCCGACGAGAAGGACGCGGTGATGGCCGCATTCCGCGACGGCCAGATCGACGTGCTGGTCTGCACCACGGTGATCGAGGTCGGCGTGGACGTGCCCAACGCGACGGTGATGGTGGTGATGGATGCCGACCGGTTCGGCATCAGTCAACTGCACCAGTTGCGTGGTCGCATCGGCCGCGGGGCGCATCCCTCGCTGTGCCTACTGGCCACCAGGTTGCCGCAGGACTCCAGGGCCGGTGAACGGTTGCGGGCGGTCGCGGGCACGCTGGACGGCTTCGCACTCGCCGACCTGGATCTGCAGGAGCGCCGGGAAGGAGATGTGCTGGGGCTCAACCAGTCCGGTCGATCGTTCACGCTGCGGTTCCTGTCGCTCGCCGAGCATCTCGACCTGATCGTGGCCGCCCGCGAGCTGTGCCAGGAGTTGTACGCGGCCGACCCGGACAGCCGCGGCATGGCATTGCTGGCGGCACAGTTCACCGGCGGGGACCGCATCGAGTTCCTGGACAAGTCGTGAGACGCGGGCTGCTGTTGTGGCTGGCGGCCACCGCGACGCTGGCGGTGATCGTCGCCGTGCAGGTGGTGTCCGCCGGTGACGACGGCGAGATGACCGCGCGGGCCGATGTCCCGACCGTGCAGCCCGGCACCGATGTGCTCGCCGGTGTCACCGTCGTCCCGGTCCGGGTCCGCGGCTACGACTACCGGCGGGCGGCCTTCGGCGAGGCGTGGGACGACGACAACGACGCACCGGGCGGCCACAACGGCTGCGACACCCGCAACGACATCCTCAACCGGGATCTGGTCGACAAGACCTACGTGTCGATCAAGCGTTGCCCCGACGCGGTGGCCACCGGCATTCTGCGCGATCCCTACACCAATGCGACCATCGCGTTCACCCGCGGCAACCAGGTGGGCGCCGCGGTCCAGATCGACCACATCGTCCCGCTCGCGCTGGCCTGGGACATGGGCGCCCGGGACTGGAGCGACGCCATGCGGATCCGCTTCGCCAATGACCCGGCCAACCTGCTGGCCGTCGCCGGACAGGCCAACCAGGACAAGGGCGACCAGGAGCCGGCCACCTGGATGCCGCCGAACCACGCCTTCTGGTGTCAATACGCCATGCAGTTCATCGCCGTGGCGCGCGGGTACGGGCTGGCGGTGGATCAGGCCTCGGCGCAGGAACTGCGCGAGGCGGCCGCGACCTGTCCCGCGGCCTGACACGGCACGATCAGGCTCCGGTGTAGGTGTCCGGGTTGGGGCAGAACCGGGTGCCGTCGTCCAGGCCGCTGAGGGTGTCCATCTCCGCGGGGGTGAGTTCGAAATCGAAGACGTCGATGTTCTCGCCGATCCGGGCCGGATCTGACGACCGCGGGATCACCACGTTGCCCAGCTGCACATTCCATCGGATGAGCACCTGCGCCGCCGACTTGCCGTGCGCGGCGGCGACCGCCGCGATGCCCGGATGGTCGAGCAGCGCGCCCCCACCCAACGGGCTGTGTGCCTCGGTGACGATGCCATCCTCGGCGTGTACGGCCCGCAGTTCGGATTGGGTGAGCAGCGGATGCAACTCGATCTGGTTGACCGCGGGGGGGAAGTACGACAGACCGATGATGTTCGACAGGTGCTCCGGGGTGAAGTTG
The DNA here is from genome assembly GCA_020438785.1 of Mycobacterium sp. Taxonomy (GTDB): domain Bacteria; phylum Actinomycetota; class Actinomycetes; order Mycobacteriales; family Mycobacteriaceae; genus Mycobacterium. Next base: position 7,195 of record JAGQTW010000330.1, read on the forward strand.
GACACCCCGATCGACCGTGTGAGCCCGAGTTCCTTGGCCTTCATCAGTCCGCCCCAGGCGTCGATGTACTTGCCGTTCTGCTCGGCGGGCCAGTGGATCAGGTACAGGTCGATGTAGTCCATCCCGAGACGCTCGAGGCTGGCCCGGCAGGCGTCCTGGGATGACTGGAAACCCTGTTCGGCGGTGCGGAGCTTGGTGGTGATGAACAACTCTTCGCGGGGGATGCCCGAGTTGGCGACGGCCCGGCCGACCGCCTCCTCGTTGCCGTCGACCGCCGCGGTGTCGATCAGCCGGTAGCCGGCCGCCAGGGCCGCCGTCACCGCGGCTTCGGCCTCCGCGGCCGAGAGTTCGGCAACGCCGACACCGAGCACCGGGATGGTGTTGTCGTCGTTGAGGGTGACGGTGGGGATCGTGGCCGCCGGTGTCATGGTCGCCTGCCTGTGCAGTTGAAGGTTCGGGGTCGGGACTCCTCGCGACTGATCGTGCACCGCATGGGGAGCCACCGGCTTCGGGAGACGATAGTACCCAGCAACACGTGCCGCCTGATCAGCGCCTGCGTCGGCCCCGAACCACCGACGCAAATTATCGCCATCGTCAACCATGCGTGCAGGCCAGCGCACTGCCGATCGGCCCGGGTGCCGCCCGGTGGGGCCGCGGGTGGCCGTTGTCGTACGCTGCGGCCATGACAGCGACGGTGAACACCGCACCACAGCGCGGGCCCCTGGCGGAGAAGGCGCTCGCGGCGGGCAACCGGGTCGGCATCAAGCTGATTCCGCATCTGCCGGGCGGGCTCAAACGGCTCCTGTCCGGCGGCCGGGCGATCACCATCGACGGCAACACGCTGGACCCGTCGGTCCAGATGATGCTGGCCGCGCAGCGGGCCACCGGGGTCAACGGCCTCAGCGTCGCCGACGACGTGGCCGCCACCCGCCAGCAACTGCGGGAGACGGCCCGCACGGTGGACGAGCCGGGCGTGCACGCGGCCGAGATACGCAACCTGTCCATCCCCGGTCCGGCCGGACAGATCCCGGTGCGGCACTACCGGCCCGCCGGCGCCGGGCCCGCCCCCCTGCTGGTCTTCTACCACGGCGGCGGCTGGGTGATCGGCGACCTGGACACCCACGACCACCTGTGCCGGCTCATCTGCCGGGACGCGGCCGCGCATGTGCTCTCCGTCGACTACCGGCTGGCGCCCGAGCACAAGGCCCCGGCCGCCGTGGACGACGCGTACGCCGCCTACCTGTGGGCCCGCGAGCACGCGGTGGAACTCGGCGCCGACCCCGGCCGCGTCGCGGTCGGCGGCGACAGCGCCGGCGGCAACCTGGCCGCCCTGGTCACCCTGCGGGCGCGCGACGCCGGTGCTCCATCGCCCGCGCTGCAATGGCTGATCTACCCGGCCACCGACCTGCGTGGCCTGGCCCGCTCCCGAACCCTGTTCGGGGACGGCTTCCTGCTGACCAAACACGACATGGACTGGTTTCAGGACAGCTACCTCGAGAGCTCCGGCGTCGACGACGCGGATCCGCGGGTCTCGCCGTTGCTGGCCGGCGACCTGTCCGGGTTGTCGCCGGCGCTCGTGGTCACCGCCGGATTCGACCCGCTGCGCGACGAGGGCGACCAATACGCGGCGAAACTGCAGGCCGCGGGCGTCACCGTGGACCATCGCCGGATGGGCTCGGTGATCCACGGGTTCGCCCAACTCAACGCCCTCGGTGGTGACGTGGCGCGGGCCAATGCCGAGATGATCTCGGCGTTCCGGGCCCACCTGGCCCGCGCCTGACGGGCGCCGAAAGCCTCGCCGGTACGCTGGAGGCGCCAAGATCAGCCTGAAACAGCGAGGACCCGCCGACCCGTGGCCACCAACAAGAAAAGCCAGCCCCGTTACGACCTGAAGGCTCAGGACCGCAAACGCAACCTGGCGATCCAGCTCGGTTTGACCGCGATCGTCGTCATCTTCGCCGTCGCCCTTGTCCTGTTCATCGTGATGGGCAAGGACAAGAAGACCGGTTCCGGCGAGGCCCAGGCGGTGCGGATCACGTCGAGCTCGCTGATCAAGAAGGACGGCAGCGACGAGCCGAAGGCGGTCCTCGGGCTCTACGAGGACTTCCAGTGCCCGCACTGCCG
>JAGQTW010000331.1 GCA_020438785.1 Mycobacterium sp.
GTGAGGTGGCCGCCGGCGTCCAGCGACATGCCCATCAGGCGCTGGCTGCCCAGCCGGGCGCGCAGTCGCTCCCACTCCGCCTCGGAGAGGTCGTTGACCCCTCGCACGCCGGCCTCGGTCAGCGCGGGGGCCTCCACCCTGGTGGCCAGGATGGCCCAGAACGCGACCAGGTTGGCGTCGATCCCGGAGTGCGGCTGGACGTAGGCGTAGGGGGCGCCGAAAAGTTCGCGGGCGTGCTCGGCGGCGATGCTCTCGACCTCGTCGACGTTCTGGCAGCCGGCGTAGAAGCGGTGCCCGACGGTGCCCTCGGCGTACTTGTCCGACAGCCAGGTGCCCATGGTGAGCAGCACCGCCGGCGAGGCGTAGTTCTCGCTGGCGATCAGCTTGAGCGAATCCCGTTGGTCGGCAAGCTCTTTGCGCGTCGCCGCGGCGATGCGGGGTTCGACGGACTCGATGACCTTCAGCGTGGCGCGGTAGGCCGCACTGGCCGTGTCGGCGTAGTCGGCGCCGGGGGCGGCGGCCGGGCTGGAGAGCGTCGAGTCTGCGGTCATGGGCCCAAGCCTATCCGCGCACGCCGACGAATGAATCAGCGGCACGACGGGGTTTCGCGGGTTGGCACAGCAGCCCCGTCGGCCCCATCCGTCCCGTGCGCCCCGTCGGCAAGAAGGTTGGTGTTGCTCGGCTTTCAGCGACTATCGATCGGGGCGCCCGGGAGGCGGCCTCAGGCCGCGTCGGCCCGCAGCGCGGACGGAATCAGCGGCTCGTCCAGCAGCCGGCCGAACCGCTCAGTCAGCCCCACCCCGGCCGGCCGCTCGTCCAGCCAGCCCCGCAACAGCCGGTAGCCCTCGACGTAGGTGCTGGTGTAGGCCCGCCACAGCGGCGAGGACAGGAACCGCAGCGCCTGCCGGGCCCGGGTGTCGTTGACCAGCAGCCAGCGCTGCAGGAACGCCACCACCTCGTCGGCGTCGCGGTGCTCGTCGTGCAGCATCAGCGCGGCGTCCTGGCGGACGTCGGCGAGCGCCGCCGACGCCTCCGAGAGCGCCTCGGCGCGCTCCCCGTCGAACCGGAGCCCCAGATCGGCGTAGATCTCGGCGGCCCACCGGCCCCACCCCGGGCCGACCGCGGCGTACAACGCCAGATCGGCCAGGCCCTCGGCCATCAGGCATTGCGGGGTGTTCACCAGGAAGAGGGTCTGCTCGTCCTGGCCGAGGCCGCCCACCAGGCCGGCCTCCTTGCGGCAGTGCTCGGTGTGGTGGCCCGGGTAGGACTCGTGGGCGACCAACCGCGGCAGGTTGGACATCTGCTGTTTGAGGTCGGCGTTGACGGCCACCCGGGAGCGGTAGTCGCCCTCGTAGTAGTTGAACCCCGACCACGGCTTGTCGGTGACCACCTCGTAGACGACGGTCTCGTTGTCCGGCAGCGGATAGCTGGCGCGCACCCTGTCCCGCAGGGCGCTGGAGAACGCGTGGATGCACTCCTCGAGCCGCTGCGGCGGGATCTCCTCGGCGCTGCGGTGCGCCTCCATCCGCTCGGCCAGCGGGCCGCTGCCGCCGAGCACCTCGTCGAGGCGGGCGTGCGCGGCGCGATAGCGGTCCGGATCACCGCGCGCGATCTCGACGTCGAAGTAGTCCCGCACCTCCTGGACGAACCCGACGGGCTCACCGGCGAACTTGCGCGCGGCGCAGGCCAGTGCGCGCAGGTGTGCGCCGATGAAGGCGGCCCGCTGCTCGGTGAAGCCCCCGGGCCCGGCGGAGCTGCGGGGCACCTGCGGCAGTTCGGCGAGCAGGCGCTCGGCCTGGCGGAGCAGTTGGGCCGGTTCGGGTGCGGGTTCGTCGGCCACCAGCCGGCGCAACTCCGGATCGCCGGTGAAGGCGTCGACGTAGCCCTCCTCGATCCGGTCGAACCGCAAACCGAGCATCAGGTAGTCGCGTATCAGGGTGCCGGGCTGCATGGAAACCACGCTAACTGCAAGACTGAGCGCATGGCGCGGCTGAGCGAACCGAGCCCCTACGTGGAGTTCGACCGGACTCAATGGCGGGCGCTGCGCATGTCGACCCCGTTGAAGCTCACCGAGGAGGAGCTGATCGGGCTGCGCGGTATGGGCGAGCAGATCGACCTGCTCGAGGTGGAAGAGGTCTACCTGCCGCTCGCCCGGTTGATCCACCTGCAGGTGGCCGCCCGCCAGCGGCTGTTCGCCGCCACCGCCGAGTTCCTCGGCGAGCCGCAGCAGAACCCGGACCGGCCGGTGCCGTTCGTGATCGGCGTGGCGGGCAGCGTCGCGGTCGGCAAGTCGACCACCGCCCGCGTGCTGCAGGCCCTGCTGGCCCGCTGGGAGGACCACTCGCGGGTGGACCTGGTCACCACCGACGGTTTCCTGTATCCCAACGCCGAACTGACCCGCCGAAACCTGATGCACCGCAAGGGATTTCCGGAGAGCTACAACCGGCGCGCGTTGATGCGGTTCGTGACCTCGGTCAAGTCGGGCGCCGATCAGGTCTGCGCGCCGGTGTACTCACACCTGATCTACGACATCATCCCGGGCGAGAAGCACGTCGTGACCCATCCTGACATCCTCATCCTGGAGGGGCTCAACGTCCTGCAGACCGGGCCCACCCTGATGGTCTCGGACCTGTTCGACTTCTCGGTCTACGTCGACGCCCGGATCGAGGACATCGAGCAGTGGTACGTCGAGCGGTTCCTGGCGCTGCGCAGCGGGGCGTTCGCCGACCCGGCGTCGCACTTCCACCACTACGCCGACCTGACCGACCAGCAGGCGGTGGCCGCGGCGCGGGACATCTGGCACTCGATCAACCGGCCCAACCTGATCGAGAACATCCTGCCGACCCGCCCGCGGGCCACGCTGGTGCTGCGCAAGGACGCCGACCACGCGATCAACCGGCTCCGGCTGCGCAAGCTTTAACGGGGCTCACCGCCACATGCGGCGCAACCCGAGGTACTGCAGATCGGCGAACACCAGGGTGTACACGCCGCCGGCCAGCACCGCGACCACACCGGCCGTCGTCAGGTCCACCGGCCGCGCCAGCACCACGACCACCGCGGCGACGGTGAACAGCAGGTTGGCCACCATGGTGGCGATACCGGCCGCGCGCACCTGCTCCAGCCCGGCGGCCAGGAACACCACGATCGCGTAGACGACGAACGCGGCCCCGGCGCCATACGCGACGGCCGTCGGCAAGCCGGTCAGCTCGGAGAACCAGCCGGCGGCGGCGATGAGCGCGACGCCGACAAGCCCCGACAGCACCGCGTCGGCCCGCATGGCCAGGCGCAGCAGGGAGTCCGACGAGGTGCGGGGGGTGGACACAGCGGTCATGAGATTTCCTTTCGGGAGTGGGGAAATGAGAGCCGGTGCGGGGCACACACCGCGGGGATGCGGCGGGAGCCCCACACCGGCGGGGCGGGAGTCACGCCAGCCGGCGCACTCCGAGGTATTGCAGGACCGCGAAGATCGCGGTGTAGGCCCCACAGGCCAGGGCGACCGCCACGCCGCCGGAGGTGTGTGCGGGCACACCGGCGGCGGCGATGCCCACGAAGCCGACCGTGCCCACGGCGTTGGCGACGACCAGGGCGATGCCGACCTGGCGGATTCCGGACATGGCGGCCAGCGAGTACACCACCAGGCCGTAGAGCACGAAGGCCGCGCCGATGACGTAGCCCTGGGCCGGCGTCAGCCCGGTCAGCCTGCCGAAGGGATCGGCCGCCACCGCGATGGCCAGCCCCAGCAGGCCGGTCAGGACGGCGTCGAGGCGCATCGCGAAGCGCAGCAGTGAGTCGGTGGATTCGGACAGTGGTCGGGTGATGATGGCGGTCATCTCGTCGGCTCCTCGGTGAGCGTCGGTGTCGGACACCTTCGACACTGCGCACGAGCCACTGCCAGATCGACACCCACCGCTGCCAGTTACTGCCAGCCGCAGGTCAGGGCAGGGCGACCGCCGATTGGGAACGCAGGTCGGCGGCGATCAACCGGGCAGCCGCGTTCTGCCAGTTGTGCAGGGAGCGCTGCGGCACCTCGGTGACGAGCCACTGCCAGGCCTGGCGCGCCACCGGATCCAGGCCCGCGGCGGTGGCGTTCTGCGCGTAGGCGCGCACCCCCACCACGTAGGGGAAGTACAGCGAGTTGTAGTAGCGCCAGTGCTCGGTGGTGCCGAACTCGCCGCCGTCGCGCGGCTTGAGCCGGGCGATGTGGTCGGCCAGCAGTGCCTTGAGCTCGTTGGCCCGCTCCAGCGGCTGATCGGTGGCCCCGCGGGCGGCCAGCCGCTCGTCGATCACCGGCAGCTGGGTCAGCGGGCTGGCGACGAGCTTGGACAAATCGCCGTAGTGCCCCAGGGCGCGGCGGGTCAACCGGGCGAAGGTGTCGTCGTCGAGGTGGTCCAGCGGGCCTGGCGAACGCAGCGGCAGCGCGGCCTCGGTGCTGCGCAGCGCGGCGCGGTCGGCGCGCAGCGTCGGGGACCGGGAGAACGCGAGGCGGTCCAGCAGCCCGGCCAGCGGATCGGCCAGCACGTTGATGGCGATGGCGATCGCCAGGCTGGTGAACAGCAGCACCGTGAGCGCGGTGCGGCCCGGGCCGTCCCCACCGGTGACCGCCATCCCGAGCAACGCCTGGCCGCCGAAGAGCACGGCGACCACGAAGGTGCCCGCGAACGAACGCAACATGTCCGCGCGCAGCGCCTGCCCCTCGTCGAACGCGTCCCACAACGCCACCGCCACACCGAGCAGCAGCACGTCGAAGCCCGTCGACGCCAGCGCCAGCCAGCTCGGCACCAACCCGAGCGGGATGATCAGCACCGCGTTTCCCAATGCGAAGAACAACGTCGCGACCACCACCACCCCGACCACCGAGACCGGCTGCGAACGCCTGCGCACCGCGGCGACCAACGCCCCCAGGGTGGATGCGGAGATCACCGCGAACATCACCCAGTGCCCGGTGCGCAGCGGCCCCTCGACACTGCCTGCCATCCCGGCGCCCACCAGCGTGGCGGCTGCGACCACCGCGACCAGGCTGAGCTCGGTGGCCCGGCCGCGCCAGGTCTCGGGCGGGCGCGCCAGTTCGAGCACGACCGCGAACCAGGCCACCCCGGGCACCGCGACCAGATAGATCTCGATCTGGCTGAGCAGTCCGGCGTGCGCCACGCTGACCACCCGCACCGCGTCGAGCGCCACCACCAGTGCGAAACCGCACAACCCGGTTGCGGCCAAGGCCAGCACGGGTTTTCGCGGATCGCGCGCCAGCAGGTACAGGCCCAGCCACCAGCTCAGCGTGAACACGACCGCCGACAGCGCCGCCATGGCTAGTGCCCGAACCGCCGGTTCCGGCTGCTGTAGTCGCGCAGCGCGCGCAGGAAGTCCACCCGGCGAAACGCCGGCCAGTACGCGTCGGTGAACCACATCTCCGAATAGGCGCTCTGCCACAACAGGAATCCGCTCAACCGCTGCTCCCCCGACGTCCGGATCACCAGATCGGGGTCCGGCTGCCCGGAGGTGTAGAGGTTCTCCGAGATGCCCTCGATGGTGACCGCCTCGATCAGCTGCTCGGCGGTGGCGCCGTCGGCGAGTTTCTTGGCCAGCAGCCCGCGCACGGCGTCGACGATCTCCTGACGGCCGCCGTAGCCGACGGCGACGTTGACATGAAACGACGCCGGCGGCAGCCCGGCGGTGCTGTCCACCGCGTCGCGCAGCCGGCGGGCCGGCTCCTCGCCGAGCAGTTCCAGATCGCCGACGGTGCGCACGCTCCAGCGGTTCACCGGAGCGCAGATCTGCTCGACGACCTCGGTGATGATCTCGATCAGGCAGGACAGCTCGCCGGGTTCGCGCTGCAGGTTCTCCGTCGACAGCAGGTACACGGTGGCCATCTCGATGCCCGCGTCGGCGCACCAGCGCAGCATCTCGGCGATCTT
>JAGQTW010000332.1:0-4151 GCA_020438785.1 Mycobacterium sp.
CCATTCGGCCTCGGTGGGCAGCCGGCGCCCGGCCCAGGCGGCGTAGGCGGCGGCGTCGGGGTAGGCCACCTGCACCACCGGGTGGTCGTCGCGGCCGGCGACGTCGCTGCCCTGGCCGAACGGGTGGCGCCAGTTGGCGCCGCCGGCCCAGTCCCACCACTGCCGCCAGTCGCGCAGGTCGACCGGGCCGGCGGTGGGCCGGAACACCAGCGCACCGGGCAGCAGGTCGGCCTCGGCCACCCCGGGGTACAGCGCCGGATCCAGCGGCTTCTCGGCGACGGTGACGTAGCCGGTGGCGTCGACGAACTCGGCGAACTGAGCGTTGGTCACCGGGTGCCGTTCGATGCCGAACGCGCCCACCGTCGCGGTGTGGATCGGCGCTTCCTCCGGGTAGAAACTCGTCGACCCCATGCGGAAGGATCCCGCGGGAACCGGCACCAACTCGGTGAGCATCGGCTCAGGGTAGGCCGATGCCGAAGTCGCCGGTGATCTGGTCGGCGGCGGCGTCGAAGCCGGGGGTGCCCGACGGCGCCTGCACGTGGATCGCCACCAGGTAGTCCTTCGCGTTGGTCCAGATGTGGGCGATGCGGTCGCGGTAGGTGATCGAGCGATCGGGGTTGTCGGCCCAGGTGCCCATCATCTCCTGGCTGCTGAAGCCGCACAGTTCGGCGGGCAGCATGCTCAACGTGCTGATCGGATACCGGGCCATCACGTCATCGGAGTACCGGCTGAAGGCCGCGGCCGCATCCAGCGAGGTGGGGGTGATCGACACCTGGGCCACCATTGCGTTCGGCCCGCTGAGCGCCGCGCCGACGTCGCCGGAACCGGTCGCCGACGACCACCCGTCCGGCAGCGACACCGTGATCCGCGGCGCGGCCGGGTCGGCGACCGCCGCCACCGCGGTCGGCCCGTGCCGGGGCGACGGGCAGACGATCGCGTTCGGCGGCCGCGGTATCCGGGTGGTCTCCAACACGCCCGGCTGCGACGACTCCGGCGCATCGCGGGCGGCGGACGTCTCCGACGTCACCGCGGTGCCGGTCGTGCCGGTGGCCGTGCTGGTGGTGGACGTCGACGCCTCCTGGGTGGCGGTCCGTGCCGTCCCCTCGCTGCTGCGCGCGCACGCGGTGACCCCGGATGCGCACAGCAGTACCGCGGTCAGGAAAGCGCACACCAGCCGGTTCACCGGACCAGTATGGCGTGGCACCGGGCGCCGCCCCAAGCCGAGACGCGGTTCTCAGCCGCGCCGGTGTGATGTGCCGGGGTCGTTACGGCCGCGCCGCGCCGACCCGATGATCGCGCCGAAACCGACGGCCGCCGCCAGCAGGATCGCACCCGCCGCCCACCAGGCGGACGAGGGCCGATAGCTGCCGCTGCGCAGGTCCGCATCGGACGCCGGCGGACCGAACACCGTCAGCGGTTCGCGGCCGGACACCTCGACCGGCTCCCGACCCGGGAAGGCGACCAGGACATTGCTGTTGAGGTCCGACCAGCGGCGCGGATCGGCATCGAGCCAGCGCAACAGGTCATCGAGCTGCGCCGGGGACCCGGTGGAGGTGGCGACCAGCAGTGAGCGTTGTCCGTCGAACACTGTCTGCAACGAGCCGAACTGCGCACCCGGGTCGAGGGTCAGGGCCGCCTTCGGATCATTCCCGGCACCGGAGAGCGTGATGGTCCGGTCGCTGGAGCTGAGGGGAAGGGTGATGGACTTTTGGTTCCAACCGTCGGCGCTGACGACGATCGCCGGTGCGCCGCTGTCGAGCGCCTGCTTGACCGACGTGACCTGGGTGGTCAGCGGGATATCGGTGATCCGCTGCAGGCCCGTGACGATCTGGATTGCGCGGGCGAGATCGGGGAAGCTGTTCTGCCCGATCCCGACCTGAACCTGCGGCATCAACGCCTGCGGCAGCGATCGGAAGCCGGACGGGATCGGCGGATTGGCCGGCGTCGTCTCCACCACCGAGCTGCCCAGGACGGTCAGGACGACCGGCCGGAACTCGTTACAACGGCCTTCGTTCCCCGTGGTGTTCACCGCCACGGTGAGGGCGATGGAGCGTCCCACCAGCCGATCGGGAACGGCGATCCAGCGGTCGATGACCCCGCTGGGTTCCGCGGGCCACGATTCGAGGGGCTCGCCGGCGATGCTGACGGTGACCTGGCCCCCGAAGGCGCTCGGGACCGGCGTGTAGGAGCCCTGGACGTGGACGCGCACACCCTGGATCGAATGGCCGAACTTCGTCTGGTCCAGGTAGATCGTGACTTGCGGTGCCGCCCCGGCCGCGGTGATGACGCGTCGACCGAGCGCGGCCAGCGTGGTGGCGTTGCCCGGGAACCGCGGGTCCGAGCGCAGGTCTCCGGTCACCACATTGGTGCTGACCGCGAGGTTCAACGCGCCGTTGGTGAGCAGCCGCGCCGCATTCTTGAGCTTGTTGGCCGGCCCGGAGATCCGCAGTTGCGGGATGCCGCCCGAGCCCACCAGGGACAGACCGTTGTCCGGACCCTCCTTGACGATGAAGACACGCTCCATCGGGATCGACGGCGTGTCGATCGTCGCCTGGTCACCGGCCAGTGGCGCCACCACCACCTGCGTGGGCTGGGAACGCTGGCGATACGTCGCGCTCAATTGGGCGGCCAGGGCGACCGCGGCATCGGCCTCCGCCGGCGAGGGGTTCCCCGGCACGGCGATGGTCGCCTTGCGCAGGATCGGCGGCAGGAAGTCGGCGACGGTCGCCGGGGGAACATCGGTTCCGGCGAAGGTGACCGAACCGTTGATGAGGTCCACCGTGCTCCGCTCGTCCAGGCAGTACCCGTCGTCGGGAACCGCCGAGAGCGTCAGCGTCAGGTCCACCGTCTTGTCGACGATCCGCACGCCGGGAAGCGGAATCACCAGCGGGGCGAGGTCGGCCAGCGGCAGCCCCACCTTGCTGATGAGTTGGGTGTCCTGGGTGACGCTGATGACACCGGATCGCAGATTGAACGGCAGGTCGAGTGTGGCATTCAGCGCCACCGGCGCCAGGCCGCTGGGGACCGGAATGCTCAGTGAGATCGTGCCCGAGTTGCCGTAGAACGACAGCCGATTGTCGGTGCCGAGGTCTGCCCAGGGAATCACCGTGGTTGCGGCATCGGTCGACGGCGACCCGGGGGCGGGCGCGTCCGGCGGGGCGGGGGCATCGGCGGGGGTCGAGGGCGGCTCGGCGAGCGCCGGCGGTGCCGTGCCCACGAGCATCGCGAGGATGCCACCGATCGCCATCACATTCCGGAACATCGTCCACCTCATCGCGCACATCGTAGGAAGTTGGCGCTCCGAGCCGTCCTCGAAGCGACAAATCTTCGCCAGCGTAATTTGTCGGAGCGCTCAGCGCCCAACTCCGCCGAAATGGGCTTCGGGTTCAGTCCCGGGCGAAGGCCGCCGCCATCTCGCGTTCGGCGTCGCGGTACGGGGTGCCGGAGACGTCGACGACCACGCGATGGATCGTTCCGCCGTTGAATTCAAACGGCGCGACGTAGGCGCTCGACACCGGCTGGCCGAGGTTGCGGCCCACGCTGACGCCGCCGCCGGCCAGCCCGAACGTGAACGGGTGGGCCTTGACCCCGGCGAGGGTGGCCACCTCGGTGCCGTCGACGTAGAGGGTGGCGTCACCGACCGGGGTGTGCGTGCCCTCGACGACGCCCGTGCGGGTGTAGCCGACGCCGAGGATGTGCCTGCCGGCCGTCAGGGGGTCGGGCGCGACCACCCGCTGTTCGGATTCGCCGAAGAAGTTGTAGATGAACTGCAGTCGGCCGTCGGCAACGAAGAGCACGTAGCCGCCGTGCCCGGCGCCCTGCTTGAGCAGGACGCCCTGGGCGCCCGCGCCGTCGAGATCGACCTCGGCCAGCACGGAGAAGGAGCGCCCGGCGATCATCACGCACGCACCCATCGAGACCGGCGCGGTGTGCGGGTAGTAGACGAACCGGTTGCGGTCGCCGACGAGCGACGGCCGCCAGCGCCCGACCATCTCGAAGACGTTGAGGTCGGCCAGCGGAAGCCCGTTGTACTTCCGCGCCTCGGTGAACCACAGGGCCTGCAGTTCGGTGAGCTTGTCCGGGTGCTCGGCGGCCACATCGTGACACTGGCTCCGGTCGTTGGCGATGTCGTAGAGCTCCCAGCGGTCCTG
>JAGQTW010000332.1:4220-6609 GCA_020438785.1 Mycobacterium sp.
GCATGGTGTAGAACTGGGTGTCCTTTCCGGTGTCGGCGCCCGGATCATCCAGTGCCGCTTTGAAACTCACGCCCTCCAGCGGCTTCTGGGCGACACCGCGCACCGTCTCCGGCGCGGCGATACCGAGCAGCTCGTAGACCGTCGGGGTGATGTCGCAGACGTTGACGTAGTTGTCCCTGACCTCGCCGTGCGCCGCAATCCCGTTGGGCCACGAGATGATTGCGGTGTCGGCGATACCCCCCTCGTGGGAGGCATAACGCTTGTACAGCTTGTAGGGCGTGTTGAAGGCCATCGCCCAGCCGATCGGATAGTGGTTGTAGGTGGACGGACCGCCCAACACGTCGAGGAAGCGCAAGCTGTCCTCGACCGTGTCGATGTAGCCGTTGAAGAACTTGGCCTCGTTCACCGAACCGTTGGGGCCACCCTCGCCGCTGGCGCCGTTGTCGGAGATCACCACGATGATGGTGTTGTCGAGCTGGCCTGATTCGTCGAGATAGTCGAGCACCCGTCCGATCTGGGCGTCGGTGTAGGAAAGGAAGCCGGCGAACACCTCCGCCATCCGGGCGAACAACCGCTTCTCGTCCACGGACAACCCGTCCCACGGCCGCACGGTGTCCTGCAGCGGCCACGGTTGCCCATCGGGCCCGGTGACGTCCAGGTACGGGTTCACCCCGGACAACTCGGTGTCCGGCGGCACGATGCCCAGCCTCTTCTGGTTCTCCAGCACGATGTCGCGGTAGCGCTCGTAGCCCATGTCGAACCGGCCCGCGTAGCGGTCGGCCCACTCGGCGAACACGTGATGGGGGGCGTGGCCGGCGCCGGGGCACAGGTAGGTGAACCATGGCTTGTCCGGCGCGACCATGGTCGAGTCCCGGATGAACTCGATGGTCTTGTCGGCCAGGTCGCTCGAGAGGTGATAGCCCTGCTCGGGAGTGGCGGGCGCCTCGACCGGATGGTTGTCGTAGACCAGTTCGGGGTACCACTGGTCGGTCTCCCCGCCGAGGAATCCGTAGAACCGCTCGAACCCGCGGGACAGCGGCCAATGCCGTTTGGTGGCAGCCAGATTGGATTCCTCGATCGGGGTCAGATGCCACTTGCCGACGCAGTAGGTGTTCCACCCGCGTTCGGCGAGCACCTCCGAGATCAGGGCGGTCTCGTCGGGGATCCGTCCGTTGATGCCGGGGAAGCCCTCGGTGAACTCCTCGACCATCGCCATGCCGACCGTGGTTGCGTTGCGACCGGTCAGCAGCGACGCCCGGGTCGGTGAGCACAGGGCGGTGGTATGGAACTGCGACAGCCGCACCCCGCGTTCGGCGATGCGCGACATCGCCGGCATCTCCACCAGCCCGCCGAAGCAGTCCCACGTCGCGATGCCGACGTCGTCCCAGACCAGGTACAGCACGTTCGGCGCGTTCGGCGGGGCACTCGGCGCCGCGAACGGCCCCCAGTCCGGTTCGGAATCTCGGATGTCCAACTCGATCTTGCCGGTGAATTCGGTTGCCACGCACTCCCCCGATCTCGACGCCCGCCGTGCCCCTCGTGGCCGGACGTTACACCCGTCGAGGTCGTCAGGGCTGCAGCGAGCAAAGAAAAACGCCCACCGCCGTGATCGGCGATGGGCGTGATTCCGCGGTGCTTACTTGGCCTTCTCCAGGATGTCGACCAGCCGCCAGCGCTTGGTGGCCGACAGCGGACGGGTCTCCATCAACGAGACCCGGTCGCCGACACCGGCGACGCCGTCCTCGTCGTGGGCCTTGACCTTCTTGGTGGTCCGGATGATCTTGCCGTACTTGGGGTGCTGCACGCGCGACTCGAGCTCGACGACGATGGTCTTCTCCATCTTGTCGCTCACCACGTAGCCGATGGCGGTCTTGCGCCGGGCACGCGGCTTCTCGGTCCGCGGGGTGTGCTTGGGGCCGGCCTGCGCGGCCGCCTTCTTTGTCTCAGCCATCACGAATCCTCACCATCGGGCCCGGAAGCCAGACCCAGTTCACGTTCGCGCAGCACCGTGTAGATGCGCGCGATCTCCTGCCGAACGGTGCGAAGCCGACGGTTGTTGTCCAGCTGCCCGGTGGCCATCTGGAAGCGCAGGTTGAACAGCTCTTCCTTGGACTCGCGCAGCTTGTCGGTCAACTCGTCGTCGGTCAGCTCGCGCAGTTCACCGGCACCAACGCCCACTGCCATCAGAACTGCTCCTCTCGAGTAACGATGCGTGCCTTGATCGGCAGCTTGTGGATCGCGCGGGTCAGCGCCTCGCGCGCGGTCTTCTCGTCCGGGTAGCTCAGTTCGAAGAGCACGCGGCCGGGCTTGACGTTGGCCACCCACCACTCCGGCGAGCCCTTGCCCGAACCCATGCGGGTTTCGGCCGGCTTCTTGGTCAGCGGGCGGT
>JAGQTW010000031.1 GCA_020438785.1 Mycobacterium sp.
CGCCGAAGGGAACCGCGGGCTTGGCGCGATCGGCGGTCAGCGGGTACAGGCGCTTGCCCTCCCCACCGGCCAGGACGATGCCCAGCACGTGTGGCAATTCCCTCATGCTGCAAACCTAACGGCCGCCGCCACAGACGGCTAGGTCATTGGCACTTTTGCCGCCCCCTGTGTCGCCGGCGAAGCGCGTTCTTCCGCTCGCGCACAAGCACGTTGACCACAATTATGCGGCGGCGGGCCACTGCCGCTACGGTCGGGCGTATGCGGGTGGCGATGATGACTCGGGAGTATCCGCCCGAGGTTTACGGCGGGGCCGGGGTGCACGTGACCGAACTCGTCGCCCAGTTGCGCCGGCTGTGCGAAGTCGACGTGCACTGCATGGGCGCCCCCCGTTCGGGTGCGTTCGTCCATCAGCCCGACCCGGCGCTCAAGGGTGCCAACCCGGCGCTGTCGACGCTGTCGACCGACCTGGTGATGGCCAACGCCGCCGAGGCGGCCACCGTGGTGCACTCGCACACCTGGTACACCGGCATGGCCGGCCACATCGCCGCGCTGCTGTACGGCATTCCGCATGTGCTGACCGCGCATTCGCTGGAGCCGATGCGGCCGTGGAAGGCCGAACAACTCGGTGGCGGCTACCGGGTGTCGTTGTGGGTGGAGCGCACCGCCGTCGAGGCCGCCGACGCGGTGATCGCGGTGAGCTCGGGGATGCGCGACGACGTGCTGTCGGTCTACCCGGCGCTGGACCCGAACCGGGTGCACGTGGTCAAGAACGGCATCGACACCGAAGTCTGGTACCCGGCGCCGCCGGAGCGCGGCGAGTCGGTGCTGGCCGAGCTGGGTGTCGACCCGTCCCGGCCGATGGTGGCCTTCGTCGGCCGGATCACCCGGCAGAAGGGGGTGCCGCACCTGATCGCCGCGGCGCACCACTTCGACCCCGAGGTCCAGGTGGTGCTGTGCGCAGGCGCGCCGGACACCCCGGAGATCGCCGCCGAGGTCAGCGCCGCCGTCGCCGAACTGGCCGCCGCGCGCAGCGGCATCTTCTGGGTGCAGGAGTTCCTTCCCATCGGCAAGATCCGCGAAATCCTCTCGGCGGCAACGGCTTTCATCTGCCCGTCGGTGTACGAGCCGCTGGGGATCGTCAACCTGGAGGCGATGGCTTGCGGGACGGCGGTGATCGCCTCCGACGTGGGCGGCATCCCCGAGGTGGTCGACGACGGTGTCACCGGGACCCTGGTGCACTACGAGGCGGCCGATCCGGGGGATTTCGAGGTGCGGCTGGCCGCGGCGGTCAACGCGCTGGTGGCCGACCCGGACAAGGCCCGCCGTTACGGCGTGGCGGGCAGGCAGCGCTGCATCGACGAGTTCTCCTGGGCGCACATCGCAGAACAGACGCTGGAGATCTACCGCAAGGTGACGGCCTAGCCGAGGCGGCGGGCGCGACGCCCCGTTCGCCGGGCAAGACGAAACCCCGCGCGCGGGCGCGGGGTTTCTCGGTCGGATCGGTTAGCTCGTAACGCCCTTGAGCTCGTCGCCCAAGGCGGCAGCCTCATCGGGCGTCAGCTCGACGACGAGCCTGCCGCCGCCTTCCAGTGGTACCCGCATCACGATGCCGCGCCCCTCCTTGGTTGCTTCCAGCGGACCGTCACCGGTCCGGGGCTTCATCGCCGCCATCGAGTGCTCCCTCCAGATTCGAGCCGGCCCGTTGTCACGGACCCGGATCGGTGCCGCACCGCCCAGCTGCAGCGGCTCCGGCACTGAACTGCCTGTTTTCGCATTCTATTGTTCCTCATCGGAGGGCATGCGTGTGAAAGACCCGTTCAGCGGGTGCGATCAACGGTGTTTCCCGGCGGTGGCCGCCGGCACCCAGCAGGACGCGATGTGGTCGTCCACCATGCCCGTGGCCTGCATCAATGCGTATGCGGTGGTGGGTCCCACGAAGCGAAAGCCGCGTTTTTTGAGGTCCTTGGCCATGGCCTGGGACTCCGGGCTGAGCGACGGCACGTCGGCCAGGGTCCGCGGTCGGGGCCGCGGCGGCGGCGCATACGACCACAGCAGGTCGGAGAGGTCGATGTCGAGGTCGGCCGCGGCGCGGGCGTTGGCGATGGTGGCCTCGATCTTGGCCCGGTTGCGCACGATGCCGACGTCGGCCATCAGCCGGGTGACGTCGCGGTCGGTGTAGCGGGCCACGGTCTCGATGTCGAACCGGTCGAAGGCCACCCGAAAGTTGTCCCGCTTGCGCAGGATGATCAGCCAGGACAGCCCGCTCTGGAACGCCTCCAGGCTCATCCGCTCGAACAGCGCGACCCGGCCGCGCAGCTCCCGGCCCCATTCCTGGTCGTGATAGTCGCGGTAGAGCACGGACTGGCTGGCCGCCCAGTCGCAGCGGGTCCTGCCGTCGTCCCCGGCCGGATCGGTCACACCGGTTCCTCGTCGGCGGCGTGGTGGGTGACGGCCCGCCGGTCCAGACCGGCCGAGGCCCGCACCGCCGCCAGCTCTCCGCGCAGCTGATCCAGCTCGGCCCCGAGCCGGTCGAGCACCCAGTCCACCTCGCTGGTCTTGTAACCGCGCAGCACCTGGGTGAACTTGACGGCCTCGACGTCGGCGCCGGTGACACCGGAGACCGGCAGCACGGTAGCCGTGGTGGCCCGCGGCAGCGGTGGCAGCTGCTCGCCCCGGCCGAACACCAGGCTGGCCACCCCGAACAGGACGACTCCGACGAGAATCAGCACCACCAGGTACAGCAGGATCAGCGTCACGTCACCGATATTGCCTCACCGGGCCGTCAACCGGTGTGCCGGCGTGCACAGCCTGCTCAGCGCAGGGTGTTCATCGGGGGCCGGTCGGCCAGCGACACGCTCGTGGTCCGCAGCTCGAAGCCGTCCCCCTCGGGCAGGAACTGGGTGAGCCCGACACCGGAGTCGGCGATGCCGCAGCGGGACAGCAGGGTGGCCATCACCTGGCGGCTCATCGCGCCCAGTTCGACCAGCGGCCGGTTGCGGTGGGCCCGCACCCCGAGGTTGACCTGGGCGATCGCGTCCAGGCCCAGTCGGTCGTAGGTGTCGATCAGGATGCCGATCTCCACGCCGTAGCCCGGCGCGAACGGCAACGACGTCAGCAGCTCCCGGGTGCCGGCGTACTCGCCGCTGAGCGGCTGGATGACGCACCCCAACTCCGGGCGGAGCGCAGCCAGCAGCGGGCGTGCGACCAGTTCGGTGACCCGGCCGCCGCCGTGGGCGTCCTCGCCGCTCGCGGCCTTCAGCGGCCTGCGGTAGAAGCCCTTGACCAGGTGAATGCCGTCGCCGGTGAGTAGCGGGCCGACCAGCCGGGGCACGAACATCGGATCGGGCTCGATCAGGTCGGAGTCGACGAACACCACGATGTCGCCGGTGGTGGCGGCCAGTGAGCGCCACAGCACCTCGCCCTTGCCGGGCACCGGTTGGACCTCGGGCAGCGCCTGCTCGCGGCTGACCACCCGGGCGCCCGCCGCGATGGCCCGGATCTCGGTGTCGTCGGTGGAACCGGAGTCCAGCACGATCAGCTCGTCGACCAGGCCGCCGAGCAGCGGGCTGATGGTGTCGACGACCGAGCCGACGGTCTCCTCCTCGTTGAGTGCCGGCAGCACGACCGAGATCGTCCGGCCCTTCTTCGCAGCGACCAGGTCGGCCACCGTCCAGCTGGGATGGGTCCAGCTGTTGTCGGACAGCCAGAGGTCGCCGGGGCGGGTGTAGGCGGCGGCGAGATCGGTCACGAAAGCCCCCGCACCGTTCGGGCCGGTGGTCGGTCACCGCGGATCGAGGCCACCATCTCCAGCACCCGCCGCGTCGGGCCCACCTCGTGCACGCGGAACATCCGGGCCCCGTCGGCGGCGGCCAGTGCCGTCGCCGCCAGCGTCCCCTCCAGGCGTTCGGTCAGCTCCACACCCAAAGTCTCCCCGACGAAGTCCTTGTTGCTCAGCGCCATCAGGACGGGCCATCCGGTCTTAACAAGATCTTTCACATGGCGCAACAAAGTAAGGCCGTGGTAAGTGTTCTTGCCGAAATCGTGGGTCGGGTCGATCAGGATCGCATCACGGGCCACCCCGACCGCGGCGGCGTGTTCGGCGGCGGCGGTGACCTCCGCGATCACGTCGTCGACGACGCCGGTGACGGTGGTTCCGTAGTTGACCCGAAACGGGCGCGTCCGCGGCACCGCCCCGCCGGTGTGCGAGCAGACCAGACCCACGCCGAACTCGGCGGCGACCTCCGGCAGTGCCGCGTCGGCACCGGCCCAGGTGTCGTTGATCAGATCGGCGCCCGCCGCGCAGGCCTGCTTGGCGACCGTCGCCCGCCAGGTGTCCACGCTGATCAACTGGTTCGGGTATTCGGCGCGCAGCCATTCGATGAACGGCACGACCCGGGCGATCTCCTCGTCGGCGTCGACCACCGCTCCCGGCCCGGCCTTGACGCCGCCGACGTCGACCACGTCGGCGCCCTCGGCGATGACCCGATGCGCCGCCTCTTTGGCGGCCTCGTCGGTGAAGGTGGCGCCCCGGTCGTAGAACGAGTCGGGCGTGCGGTTGACGATCGCCATGATCAAGGCGCGATCACCGGCCACCGGCCGTCCGCAGAACGTCGACGTCACCCCACCATGGTGCCTGGTCGGGCGGGCTTTCTCCCAAACCGGGCCGGGTCAGCCCTTCGGCAGCTTGCCGTCGGCGACTTGCTGCGGGTAGTCGTCGTAGTACGGCACGTAGCCCTCGTCGCGGCCCTTGAGCACGTAGAGCGGATCCTTTACATCCGGGCCGTAACCCTGTTTGCGCAGGTCGACCTTCCGGCTCTTGAACGTCGAGGTGGTCTCCAGCGATTCGACGATCCGCACGAACAGCGGCGCGGCGTAGCCGGGCAGGTTGTCGTAGGCGGTCTTGGCCAGCGCCTTGCCGTCGAACTCCGCGCCGTCACGCAACTTGATCGCGGCCATTCCGGCCCGCCCGCCGGTGTCGGGCACCTCGACCCCGAAGACCGTGCACTCCTCGACGCCGCCGTCGCCGCCCAACGCCGCCTCGACCTGAGTCGTGGCGACGTTCTCGCCCTTCCACCGGAAGGTGTCGCCGAGCCGGTCGGAAAAGGCGGCGTGCCCCATGCCCTGCGGGCTCATCACGTCACCGGTGTTGAACCACACGTCGCCCTCTTTGAAGGCGTTGCGCACCAGCTTCCTCTCGCTGGCCTCCTTGTCGGTGTAGCCGTCGAAGGGCGACAGCCTGTTCACCGGGCTCAGCAGCAGGCCGGGCAGGCCGGCCGGCACCTTGCGGACCCGGCCGTTGTCGTCGCGAACCGGTTCGCCCGTCTCCGCGTCGTATTCGACGTAAGCCAGCGGCAGCGGGCTGATGCCGGTGGTCTTCGGGATGTTGAAGATGTTGATGAACGCGGTGTTGCCCTCGCTGGCCGCGTAGAACTCGGCCACCCGGCCGATGCCGAACCGCTTGGTGAACTGGTCCCAGATCTCCGGGCGCAGGCCGTTGCCGGCGATCACCCGCACCTTGTGCGCGCGGTCGGTGTCCTTGGGCGGCTGGTTGAGCAGGTAGCGACACACCTCGCCGATGTAGATGAAGGCGGTGGCCTCCATCTCGATCACGTCGTCCCAGAACTTCGACGCCGAGAACGACTTGCCCAGGGCCAGGGTGCCGCCGGCGTTGATCACCGACGACACCGCGACCGTCAGCGCGTTGTTGTGGTACAGCGGCAGCGGGCAGTACAGGGTGTCGTCGGCCTTGAGGCGCAGGCCCAGCCCGCCGAACGCCGCCAGCGCGCGCAGCCACCGGTGATGGGTCATCACGCTGGCCTTGGGATGGCCGGTGGTGCCCGAGGTGAAGATGTAGAACGCGGTGTCGCGGGCCTGCACCTGCGAGGCCGACCGCGGGTTGTCCGTCGGCTTGTCGGCCGCCTGCTCGCGGAAATCCTCCAGGGTGACCAGCCCGTCGACGTCGGCGCCGCTGTCCTTGATGGCGTCGACCAGATCCGACTCGGCGACCAGCGCCTTGGCGTCCAGCAGGCCGATGCTGTGCGCGAGGACCTCGCCGCGCTGGTGGTAGTTGAGCATTCCGGCCACCGCCCCACATTTGACGGCGGCCAGCATCAGCAGCACCGCGTCCGGGGAGTTGCGCAGCATGATGCCGACCACGTCGCCGCGGCCCACGCCGTTGCCGGCCAGGGCGGCGGCGTAGCGGTTGGCGGTGGCGTTGGCCTCGGCGTAGGTGAGCCTCTCGGCGCCGAAGCGGATGAAGACCCGGTCGCCGTAGCGGGCGGCCCGCTCCTGGAAGACCTTGCCGATCGAGGTCTTGCTGGTGGGCAGCGCCAGCAGGCCGGTCAGCGCGCCGCGCAGGATGACCGGGGCGTCCAGCACCACCGAGGGCAGCCGGGTCGCCAGGTCGAGCAGCCCCACCGACTGCCGGGCGCCGGAGTCGCGGGATTCTTCAAGGTTGGACTCTTTACCGGCCATCGGCGTCACCCCTCGTCTTCGACCCGTACCAGCCGGACGCCAGCGTAACCGCGGCCGAACTAGGCGCCGGCGCAGAGTTCCAGGGCGGCCTCGACCTCGTCGACGACGATGAGCCGGTCCAGCGCCCCCTGGGCGACGTATCCCGTTTCGACGAGCGAGGCCAGCCACGCCCGCAGGCCGTCGTAGTGGCCGGTGGGGTCGAGCAGCACCACCGGTTTTTCATGCATTCCCAGATACCCAGCCGTCCACGTTTCGAAAAGCTCCTCCAGCGTGCCGATTCCGCCGGGCAGCGCCAGGAAGGCGTCGCTGCGTTCCTCCATGACCTGCTTTCGCTGGCGCATGGTGTCGGTGACGATCAGTTCGTCGGCATCGACGTCGGCCAGTTCGCGGTGCACCAGCGCCTTGGGGATCACGCCTACGGTGTGCCCGCCGCGCAGCCGGGCGCCGTTGGCCACCGCCCCCATCGCCGAGACGTTGCCGCCGCCGGAAACCAGTGTCCAGCCGCGCTCGGCGATCGCCTCCCCGACCCGGTGGGCCAACTCCAGCAGTTCGGGGTGGCGGGGGCTGGACGCGCAGTACACGCACACCGCCCACTCGCCGCGGGGTTGGGGTTGGGGCTGCACACCCGAAACCTAGACCACCGCCCCGACCGACTCACAACGACGCTCACCGGCCGTCGATGAGCGAAACGCGGATCACGGTGTGCGGGCACGCCTTAGAGTCGGCCACTATGCCGATCAACTGGGCCCTGGTTCCGCGTCGCGCCGTGGACGACGTGCTCGAACGGCTGAACGGCGGCGCATCCGGGGTGGCGCTGATCGGCAACGAGGGTGTCGGCAAGACCACGCTGGCCGGTCAGGTCGCCGAAGGCCTCGGCCGCGGTGAACCGGTGTGGGTGGTCGGCACCCTGGCCCAGTCGTCGGTTCCGTTCGGCGCGTTCGGTCCCCTGCTCGAGATCCAGGACGCCGGCAAGCCGGCCGCGCTGCTGCAGTCGGCGGCGGATTCGCTTCTGGCCCATGCCGATTCGGCACCGATCATCGTCGACAACGCGCGGCTGCTCGATCCGCTGTCGGCCAGCCTGGTCTACCGGCTGGCCCAGCAGGCCGCCGGCCCGCTGATCGTGACCGTGCGTTC
>JAGQTW010000333.1 GCA_020438785.1 Mycobacterium sp.
CGATGGAGCCGGGGCGGTGGCCGGCCGCGGCGCGGTCAGCGAGAGGTAGCCCGGCGGCAGCGGCGGCGGCGGACCCGCACCGGGGGGCGGCCCCGGCGCGACGTCCGCCGGGGAGGCCAGCGCGCCCATCGGGTCGTCACTGTGCGCGGCGTGCCAGAGATCCCGCAGGGTCCCGAGTGGACCCGACGACTGCCCCGAGCCGTATTGCGGGTTCTGGATCTCCGGGACGGTGCGGGTGCCCACCGGCGGCGGCGGTGCGGGAGCCACCGATAGGTTGCCCGAGCCCATCACCAACTGGCCCGGGGCCGGTGCGGCAGCGGCGGCGGCCGGATCGCCCTGGATCACGGTCAGCGTGGGGGTCGGCGGTGTCCCCGGGGTGGGCACGGTCGGGTCGGGCACCGCCGGGTCGGCGGCCGCCTGACCGGCGACGCCCAGGGCACCACCCGCGACCAGCGCGGCGGCGAAGGCCATCCGGTTTCGTCGACTCATTGCCAGCACGCTACTGCCTTCGCGTGCGATACGTCGGTCGTTACCCCGCCCGACGACCCGGCTAGACCATCTGACGGCGCCCGGACAGGGCACGGCCCAGCGTCAACTCGTCGGCGAACTCCAGGTCACCGCCCATCGGCAGACCCGATGCGATGCGGGTGACGGTCAGCCCGGGAATGTCCCGCAGGATCCGCACCAGGTAGGTGGCGGTGGCCTCGCCCTCGGTGTTCGGGTCGGTGGCGATGATCACCTCGGTGATGTCGACACCGTCGACCCGTTCACCGATCCGGTTCAGCAGTTGACGGATGCGCAGCTGCTCGGGCCCGATGCCGGACAGCGGATCCAGCGCGCCGCCCAGCACGTGGTAGCGCCCGCGGAACTCGCGGGTGCGCTCGACGGCCTGCACGTCCTTCGGTTCCTCGACGACACACACCTGCGAACCGTCGCGGCGGGCGTCGCCGCAGATCCGGCAGCGCTCGGCATCGGAGACGTTGCCGCACACCTCGCAGAACTGCACGCCGTCGCGCACCCGGGCGAGCACCGCGGTGAGCCGGTCGATGTCCGGCGGCTCGACCGAGAGCAGGTGGAAGGCGATGCGCTGGGCACTCTTGGGCCCGATACCCGGCAGCTTGCCGAGCTCGTCGATCAGATCCTGGACGGGGCCCTCGAACACGGCGGCGCCTCTAGAACCCGGGCGCGCCAAGCGCGCCGCCCAGACCGCCGGCGAGCGGGCCGAGATGGCTCTGCATCATGATCGTCACCTGCTTGGACGCATCGGAGAGCGCACCGAGGACCAGGTCCTGCAGGGTGTCGACGTCCTCGGGATCGACGACCTTCGGGTCGATCCGGATCGCCACCACCTCGCCGCTGCCGCGAACGGTCACCTGCACCAGGCCCCCGCCGGCCTGCCCCTGCACCTCGGCGTTGGCCAGCTTCTCCTGGGCCTCCATCAGCTGCTGCTGCATCTGCTGGGCCTGCGCCAGCAGCGCCGACATGTCGGGCGGACCTTCGGGTTGCATGACGGTCCCCTTGCATCTTGGTCTCGACTTGGTTTCGCCTGGGGATTCAGGCGTTCAGTGACTTCAAGCCTAGACGGCACAGGGGTTACCGTGGCGCCCGTGCCTATGTCCGCCCGCATGCGTGTCGCGGCCGCCGCTGCCACCAGTGTGCTGCTCGCCGCCTCGACGCTGACCGCATCGGTTTCCCACGCCGCGCCCTCGAACATCGCCGGGATGATCGTCTTCCTCGACCCCGGCCACAACGGCGCCAACGACGCCTCGCTGACCAAGCAGGTCCCCACCGGTCGCGGCGGAACCAAGGACTGCCAGACCAGCGGCACCAGCACCGAGAGCGGCTTCCCCGAGCACACCTTCAACTGGGACACCGTGCTGCTGATCCGCCAGGAGCTCACCCAGCTCGGGGTGCGCACGGCGATGTCGCGCGGCAACGACGACCAGGTCGCGGCGTGCGTCGATGAACGTGCGGCGATGGCCAACTCGCTGCGGCCGAACGCCGTGGTGTCGATCCACGCCGACGGCGGTCCCGCCACCGGCCGCGGCTTCCACGTCAACTACTCCAGCCCCCCGCTGAATACCGCCCAGGCCGGCCCGTCCGTTCAGTTCGCCCGCATCATGCGCGACCAACTGGCCGCGTCGGGAATCCCGGCGGCGAACTACATCGGGTCGGACGGCCTGTACGGGCGGGCCGATCTGGCCGGGCTGAACCTTGCGCAGTACCCGTCGATCCTGGTCGAACTGGGCAACATGAAGAACCCGGCCGACTCGGCGCTGATGGAGAGCCAGGAAGGTCGGCAGAAGTACGCGGACGCCGTGGTCAAGGGCATCGCGGCCTACCTGGCGACGCAACCGCCGCGAACCTCCTGAGCTAGCTCCGCTCGACCTCTTTCTTCAGGTTCGCCAGCACCTCGTCCTGGATGCGGCGCAGCCCCAGCGGAGCGAACGTCTTCTCGAAGAAGCCCTTGACGCCGTCGGCGCCGTTCCAGGTGGTCTTGACGGTGACGCTGGAGCCAGGCCCGGCCGGGGCCACGGTCCAGTTGGTCACCATCGAGGAGTTGGCGTCCTTCTCGATGACGGTGTGACCCGCGAGATCGACGTTGGCCTGCACCTCGCGCACCCGCGACTTGGTGGCCTGCAGCTTCCACTTGGCCACCGTCCCCGGGCCGTGGCCGCCCTGCAGCACCCGGTACTCGCTGTACTGCGCCGACAGAATCCTGGGCCGGACGCCCTGGTAGTCGGCGACCGCGTCGAGCACCTTCGCGGGTTCGGCGTCGATCAGGATCGTGCTGGCCGCGCTGACCTGTCCCATGCGCTGACAACTCCCATCATCGTGCGGGTGAGCAGCCGTGCGGTCGCACCGACTGCGGCTGCGGACTAGCGTAGTCATGTGCCCGATTCCGCAGCCCGGACCGCGCACGCCGACGGCGTCGAGCGGCTCCTCGCCAGCTACCGCGCCATACCGTCGAACGCCTCGGTGCGCCTGGCCAAGCCGACGTCGAACCTCTTCCGGGCCCGGGCCAAGCGGGACGCCCCCGGCCTGGACACCTCCGGGCTCACCGATGTCATCGCAGTCGACCCGGATTCCCGCACGGCCGACGTCGCCGGCATGTGCACCTACGAGGACCTCGTCGACGCGACCCTGCCGTACGGGTTGGCGCCGCTGGTGGTTCCGCAGCTGAAGACGATCACGCTCGGCGGCGCGGTCACCGGGCTGGGCATCGAGTCGACCTCGTTCCGCAACGGTCTGCCGCACGAGTCGGTGCTGGAGATGGACATCCTGACCGGGGCGGGCGAGATCGTGACCGCCAGCCGCACCAACCACCCCGATCTCTTCAGGGCCTTCCCGAATTCCTATGGCACCCTTGGCTATTCGGTACGACTGCGGATCGAGCTGGAGCCGGTTCGACCGTTCGTCACGTTGCGGCACCTGCGCTTCCATCGCCTGGGCGACCTTGTCGCCGCCATGGACCGCATCATCGACACCGGCGGCCACGACGGTGTGCCGGTCGACTACCTGGACGGGGTGGTGTTCAGCCCCGACGAGAGCTACCTGTGTGTCGGGGTGCAGACCGCCACACCCGGCCCGGTCAGCGACTACACCGGCCAGGACATCTACTACCGCTCGATCCAGCACGCCGACGGCGTCAAGGAAGACCGGATGACGATCCACGACTACCTGTGGCGGTGGGACACCGACTGGTTCTGGTGCTCGCGGGCGTTCGGGGCGCAGAATCCCAGGCTGCGCCGGTTGTGGCCGCGGCGCTACCGGCGCAGCAGCTTCTACTGGAAGCTGATCGGCTATGACCAGAGGTTCAACATCGCCGACCGGATCGAGGCCCGGCACGGCCGGCCGCCCAGGGAGCGGGTGGTCCAGGACGTCGAGGTGCCGATCGGGCGGACCGAGGAGTTCCTGGCCTGGTTTCTGGCCAACGTCGACATCGAGCCGCTCTGGTTGTGCCCGCTGCGGCTGCGCGACGAGGGCGGCTGGCCGCTGTACCCGCTGTCGGCGGGCCACACCTATGTCAATGTCGGCTTCTGGTCGTCGGTGCCGGTCGGGCCGGTCCCGGGCCACACCAACCGGCTGATCGAGGCCAAGGTCAGTGAGCTCGACGGCCACAAATCGCTGTACTCGGACGCCTACTACGGCCGCGATGAGTTTGACGACCTGTATGGCGGAGAAACCTACAAGACCGTAAAGAAGACCTACGATCCCGACTCACGGCTGCTTGACCTTTACGCAAAGGCGGTGCAAAGACGATGACGACGTTCTCAGACGAACGGGCGACCTCCGGCAAGCTCAGCTTGGCCGAGATCCTGGAGACCTTCGCCGGTGGTGGCGAGCTGCCGCTGAAGTTCAGCGCCTACGACGGCAGCTCCGCCGGACCGGACGACGCCGAGCTGGGCCTGGATCTGCTCACCCCGCGCGGCACCACCTACCTGGCCACCGCGCCAGGCGATCTGGGCTTGGCGCGGGCCTACGTCTCGGGTGACCTGGACGTGCACGGTGTGCACCCGGGCGACCCGTACGAGCTGCTCAAGGCGCTCGACCAGTCGATGGACTTCAAGCGGCCGCCGGCCCGGGTGCTGGTCGACATCGTGCGCTCGATCGGCATCGAGCGGCTCAAGCCGATCGCCCCGCCGCCGCAGGAGGCGCTGCCGCGCTGGCGGCGCATCGCCGAGGGTCTGCGGCACAGCAAGAAACGCGATGCCGAGGCCATCCACCACCACTACGACGTGTCGAACGCGTTCTACGAGTGGGTGCTCGGGCCGTCGATGACCTACACCTGCGCCTACTATCCGAACGCCGCGGCGACGCTCGAAGAGGCCCAGGAGAACAAGTACCGGCTCGTGTTCGAGAAGCTCAACCTCAAGGCCGGCGACCGGTTGCTCGACGTGGGCTGCGGCTGGGGCGGGATGGTGCGCTACGCCGCGCGGCGCGGGGTGAAGGTCATCGGGGTGACGCTGTCCCGCGAGCAGGCCGCCTGGGCGCAGAAGGCCATCGCCGATCAGGGCCTGGCCGATCTGGCCGAGGTGCGCCACAGCGACTACCGCGACGTGCGCGAGTCCGGCTTCGACGCGGTGTCCTCGATCGGGCTGACCGAGCACATCGGGGTGGCCAACTACCCGTCGTACTTCGGCTTCCTGAAGTCGAAGCTGCGCACCGGCGGCCTCCTGCTCAACCACTGCATCACCCGGCCGGACAACAAGACCACCTCCACCGGCGGGTTCATCGACCGCTACGTGTTCCCGGACGGCGAACTGACCGGCTCGGGCCGCATCATCACCGC
>JAGQTW010000334.1 GCA_020438785.1 Mycobacterium sp.
GCCCTGTCCTCCGGCAAGTACGCGCCTGGTCTGACGGACGCCAACCCCACCGAGATCTACACCGCGATGCTGACCGGCCCGCAGAACATGCCCAAGTTCTCCGACCGACAGCTGTCGCCGGAGGAGAAGAGGGACATCGTCGCCTACGTCCGGATGGCGGCGCACACCCCGAATCCGGGTGGCTACGGGCTGGGTGGCTTCGGCCCCGCACCCGAGGGCATGGCGATTTGGATCATCGGCATGGTCGCCGTCATCGGCGTGGCGTTGTGGATCGGGGCGAGGGCATGAGTGACGAGCGAGAAGCGGAGGCGGATCGCGCATGAGCGACGTGAGTAAACCAACCGACGAGCAGCTGGCAGGCATGTCCCGCGAGGAACTCGTCGAACTCGGCGGCCGACTCGACGGTGTCGAGACCGTCTTCAAGGAAGACCGCTGGCCGGTCGAGGGCACCCGCGCCGAGAAGCGCGCCGAGCGCGGCGTTGCGCTTTGGCTGCTGGTCGGCGGGCTGAGTGGCCTCGCGCTGCTGCTGGTGTTCCTGTTCTGGCCGTGGGAGTACAAGCCGGACGGCGTCAAGGGCAACTTCCTCTACACCCTGGCCACCCCGATGTACGGCCTGACCTTCGGCCTGTCCATCCTGGCCATCGGCATCGGCGCGGTGCTCTTCCAGAAGCGGTTCATCCCGGAGGAGATCTCCATCCAGGAGCGCCACGATGGGCGGTCCTCGGAACTGGACCGCAAGACCATCGCCGCCAACCTGACCGATGCGTTGGAGGGCTCGACCCTCAAGCGGCGCAAGATGATCGGGCTGTCGCTGGGCATCGGGCTGGGCGCCTTCGGCGTCGGTACCCTGGTGGCGTTCATCGGCGGGATGATCAAGAACCCGTGGAAGCCGGTCGTGCCGACCGCCGAGGGCAAGAAGGCCGTCCTGTGGACCTCGGGCTGGACCCCCCGGTTCACCGGCGAGACCATCTACCTGGCCCGCGCGACCGGCATGCCGGGCCACTCACCGTTCGTCAAGATGCGCCCGGAGGATCTCGACGCCGGCGCGATGGAGACGGTGTTCCCCTGGCGGGAGTCCGACGGCGACGGCACCACCGTGGAATCGCACGAGCGCCTCTCCGAGATCGCGATGGGTGTGCGCAACCCGGTGATGCTGATCCGCATCAAGCCGGTCGACATGCCGCGGCTGGTCAAGCGCCAGGGCCAGGAGAGCTTCAACTTCGGTGAGCTGTTCGCCTACACCAAGGTGTGTTCGCACCTGGGCTGCCCGGCCTCGCTGTACGAGCAGCAGACCTACCGCATCCTGTGCCCGTGCCACCAATCCCAGTTCGACGCACTGCATTTCGCGCGTCCGATCTTCGGGCCGGCCGCACGCGCACTGGCACAGTTGCCGATCACCATTGATCAAGAGGGCTACCTGGTCGCCAACGGCGACTTCATTGAACCTGTCGGACCCGCATTCTGGGAGCGCACATCATGAGTTCAACGACTGCCGAACGCCTGGCCAAGCAGGGCGATGAGATCGACTCCCGCTACCACCCCTCGGCGGCGGTGCGACGTCAGCTGAACAAGGTGTTCCCGACCCACTGGTCGTTCCTGCTCGGCGAGGTCGCGCTGTACAGCTTCATCGTGCTGCTGTTGACCGGCGTGTACCTCACGCTGTTCTTCGACCCGTCGATGGCCGAGGTCACCTACAACGGCGTCTACCAGCCGCTGCGCGGCATTGGGATGTCGAAGGCCTACGCCTCGACCCTCGACATCAGCTTCGAGGTGCGCGGCGGGCTGTTCGTGCGCCAGGTACACCACTGGGCCGCCCTGCTGTTCGCCGCCGCGATCATGGTGCATCTCGCTCGCATCTTCTTCACCGGCGCCTTCCGGCGGCCCCGCGAGGCCAACTGGGTCATCGGTTCGCTGCTGCTGATCCTGGCGATGTTCGAGGGTTACTTCGGCTACTCCCTGCCCGACGACCTGCTGTCGGGGATCGGCCTGCGCGCCGCGCTGTCCTCGATCACGCTGGGCCTGCCGATCATCGGCACCTGGATGCATTGGGCGCTGTTCGGCGGTGACTTCCCCTGTGGCGGAGTGGGATACCAGTGCGACGCGGTCGGCGTGTTCCTGCCGCGGATGTACGCACTGCACATCCTGCTGATCCCCGGGATCATCCTGGCGCTCATCGGCGTGCACCTGGCGCTGGTGTGGTTCCAAAAGCACACCCAGTTCCCCGGCCCCGGCCGCACCGAGACCAACGTCGTCGGCGTGCGGGTCATG
>JAGQTW010000032.1 GCA_020438785.1 Mycobacterium sp.
CGGATCAGGTCCTGCATGCCCCAGAAGCAGCCGCCGGCCAGGACCGCCTTCTTGCTGGTGCTGAATGCGCGATCCGCCTCCGGCTCCTCGCTGTCGCCCATGTCGTCTCCCTTCTCGACGGCTTCGAACAGCCGCCGGTACTCGCCGTAGCCCTGCGCCTCGAGGTCGTCGAATCCGATGAATCTCAGCGAAGCCGAGTTGATGCAGTAGCGCAACCCGCCGGCCGAACGCGGTCCGTCTTTGAACACGTGCCCCAGATGGCTGTCGCCGTGCGCCGAGCGCACCTCGGTGCGGGGCACCAGCAGGCGGAAGTCGCGTCTGGTCACGACGTTTGCCCCTCCGGGGCCCGTCTCGATCGGCCTGGTGAAGCTCGGCCAGCCGGTGCCGCTGTCGAACTTGTCGACCGAGGCGAACAACGGCTCGCCCGAGACCACGTCGACGTAGATCCCCGGTTCGTGGTTGTCCCAGTACTCGCCGGTGAACGCGCGTTCGGTGCCGTCGCGCTGCGTCACCCGGTACTGCTCGGGGGACAACGCGGCGAGGGCTTCGGGGTTCTTGTGATAGCGCTGAGCCATGGTGCCTTCCAGTGTGTGCCAGCTTCAACGGCGGGTGCCATTCGGATAGTCCCGCGTCAGGGACTGGTCAGAAACGCTGGAACGTGTTCTAGTTTGAAGCTGTGCCGCGCTTCTCCCGTGAGGAACTGACCCAGGCCTTCGCCACCTTCGAGGCCACCGTCGCCGATGCCGCCCACACCCGGGACTGGAATACCTGGGTTCGGCACTACACCCCGGACGTCGACTACATCGAGCATGCGATGGGGACGATGAAGGGTCGCGACGAGGTGCGGGCGTGGATCACCAAGACCATGAGCACCTTCCCCGGCAGCTACATGACCGAGTTCCCGTCGCTGTGGTCGGTGATCGACGAGGACACCGGCCGGGTGATCTGCGAACTGGACAACCCGATGCGTGACCCCGGTGACGGCACCATCATCAGCGCGACAAACATCTCGATCGTCACCTACGCCGGTGACGGGCTGTGGTCGCGCCAGGAGGACATCTACAACCCGCTGCGCTTCGTGCAGGCCGGGGTGAAGTGGTGCAAGAAGGCCCGGGAACTCGGCACCCTCGACGACGAGGCGGCGGCCTGGCTGGACCAGCTCGGGGCCCGCAGGTGAGTCCGAAGTTGGTCATCGGCGCCAACGGCTTCCTCGGCTCGCACGTCACCCGGCAACTCGTCGCCGCGGGCAATCAGGTCCGGGTAATGGTGCGCGAGAACGCGAGCACCATCTCGATCGATGACCTCGAC
Organism: Mycobacterium sp.; assembly: GCA_020438785.1. Classification (GTDB taxonomy): domain Bacteria; phylum Actinomycetota; class Actinomycetes; order Mycobacteriales; family Mycobacteriaceae; genus Mycobacterium. The sequence continues at coordinate 1,309 of JAGQTW010000032.1, forward strand.
GTGCAGCGCTTCGTCGGGGACATCTGGGACGACGACACCCTGCGCGCGGCGATGGCCGGCTGCGATGACGTGTACTACTGCGTGGTTGACGCCCGCGGCTGGCTGCGCGACCCCGCGCCGCTGTTCCACACCAATGTCGAGGGCACCCGCAACGTGCTCGATGTCGCGCTGGACGTCCAGAAAAGCGGTGCACTGCAACGCTTCATCTACACCAGCAGCTACGTCACCGTCGGCCGCCGGCGGGGCCATACGGCCAGCGAAGCCGACATCATCTCCGACCGCGGGCTGACGCCCTACGTCCGCTCCCGGGTGCAGGCCGAAGAACTGGTGTTGCGCTACGCCCGCGAGCGGAACCTGCGCGCCATCGCGATGTGCGTGTCGACGACCTACGGCAGCGGCGACTGGGGCCGCACCCCGCACGGCGCGATCATCGCCGGCGCGGCGTTCGGCAAGCTCCCGTTCGTGATGGCCGGCATCGAGCTGGAGGCCGTCGGCATCGACGACGCCGCCCGCGCCATGATCCTGGCCGCCGAACACGGCCGGGTCGGTGAGCGCTACCTCATCTCGGAGAAGATGATCAGCAATGCAGAGGTGGCCCGCATCGCCGCCGAAGCGGCCGGCGTCGCACCGCCGGCGAAGACGATCCCGCTTGCGATGTCCTATGCGCTGGCCACGGCGGGCACCGTCAAGGCGACGCTGAAGCGCACCGACGAACGGCTGTCCCTGGGTTCACTGCGGCTGATGCGCGCCGAGGGACCACTCGACCACGGCAAGGCGGTCCGCGAACTCGGCTGGCACCCGCGTCCGGTCGAGGAGTCCATCGCCGAGGCCGCCCGATTCTGGGTCGGGCTGCGTGCCGCGAAAAGTCAGACCAAGCAGCAGGCCCAGACCGCCCAGGACTGAACCGGCACGGGCGTCAATTCGTGTCGCGGTAATGACCCGTCTCATCGCCCTCGGCTTCGCCACCCTGCTGTTCGTCACGGCCTGCTCGTCGGGCAACGTCACCACCACGTCGTCGTCCACCGAGGCCGCCCCGGCCAGCGTCGCCACGACACCGGCCACCACCACGCCCGCCTCCGGTCTCACGATCACGATCGGCGACTTCAACTTCGGTGACCCGCTAACCGTCAGGCCCGGCGCCACCGTGACCGTGGTGAACTCCGACGGCGCCGAGCACACCGTCACCGCCGACTCGGGCAGCGCGTTCAACGCCGAGGTCAGCGGCAAGGGGACGACCACCTTCACCGCACCCACGCAGCCGGGAACCTACGCCTTCCACTGCACCTACCACCCGATGATGCACGGGCGGCTGACCGTGCAGTGAGGCGCACGAATCGTCGCCGGGTGCCGGATAAGAATTAGGCGCCGCGCAGCTCCGGCTGCCAAGATTGCCCGCATGGCCACCATCAACGGCGCCGTGTCGCACTGGTTCTCCGAGCTTCCGCAACCCCGCCCGGCGCTGCCCGGCGACCGGGACGCCGACGTCTGCATCGTGGGGGCCGGCTACACCGGGCTGTGGACCGCCTACTACCTCAAGCAGGCCGATCCGTCGCTGCGGATCGTCGTGCTCGAGGCCCGCTTCGCCGGGTTCGGAGCCTCCGGGCGCAACGGCGGCTGGCTGTCCGGGCTGGCGCCCGGGCATCGCGGGCTGCTGGCCAAGACCTACGGCCGGGACAAGGTGGTGGCCTGGCAGCGCACCCTCAACGCCGCCGTCGACGAGGTCATCGACGTCGCCAACCGGGAGAACATCGAGGCCGACATCGTCAAGGGCGGCAACCTCGACGTCGCCCGCAACCCCGCACAGGCCCGCCGGCTGCGCGCGGAGGTCGACGAGGACCGGGAATGGGGAACCGACGACGTCGTCGTGCTGTCGGCGGCCGAGGCGGCCGAACGCGTCCGGGTCGATCACCTCGTGCTCGGCTCGTTCAACCCGCACTGCGCCCGGGTGCAACCGGCGAAGCTGGCCCGCGGGCTGGCCGACGTGGTGGAGCGCCTCGGCGTGACGATCTACGAGCAGACGACAGTGACGGACATCAGCCCGGGCCGGGCCGAGACGACGCTGGGCGTGGTGCGCGCGCCGATCGTGCTGCGCGCCACCGAGGGCTTCACCGCGCGGATGCGCGGGCTGCGCCGGCGCTGGCTGCCGATGAACAGCGCCATGATCGCGACCGAACCGATCTCCGGGGACCTGTGGCAGAGCATCGGCTGGGCCGGCCGCGAGACCATGGGTGACCTCGCACACGGCTTCTTCTACGCCCAGCGCACCGCCGACGACCGGATCGCGATCGGCGGCCGTGCGGTGCCCTACCGCTACGCCTCGCGCATCGACAAGGACGGTGTGGTCGGGCAGGGCACGATCGACTATCTGACCGGCGTGCTGAACACGATCCTGCCGCAGACCCGGGGCGTGCCGATCGCGCACGGCTGGTGCGGGGTGCTGGCCGTGCCGCGGGACTGGTCGGCCGGGGTGAACCTGGACCCCGCCACCGGTCTGGGCGAGGCCGGCGGCTACGTCGGGCACGGCGTCACCGCCACGAATCTCGCCGGCCGCACGCTCACCGACCTGGTCCTCAAGCGGTCGACCGAACTGACCGCGCTGCCGTGGGTGGGGCACCACTCCAAAACCTGGGAGCCCGAGCCGCTGCGCTGGCTGGGCGTGCGGGGCATGTACAGCGCCTACAAGGTGGCCGACCGGCACGAGGCGGGTGGAAGATCGACCACATCGCCCATCGCCGTCGTGGCCGACAAGATCGCCGGGCGGCCCTAGCCGGCGGATGGGAATCACCACGGCGCCGGGGCGTTGCACCGCCTACATGGAAAGGGAGATCCGATGAGCACACGCCCCGTCAAGGAGCCCACCGCCGAGCATCCGATCACCGTCGAGCCCACCGCGGGCCGGGTACGGGTCCGGGTCAACGGCGAGGTGGTGGCCGACACCCACGCCGCACTGGGCTTGCGAGAGGCCACTTACCCTGTGGTGCAGTACATTCCGCTGCGCGACGTCGACGCGCGGGTGCTCACCCGGAGCGACACCCACACCTACTGCCCGTACAAGGGGGAGGCCGGCTACTACAACGTCACCGCGGCCGGCGCGACCGTCCCCGACGCGATCTGGACCTACGAGCAGCCCTATCCGGCCGTCGCGGACATCGCCGGGCATGTCGCCTTCTACCCCGACAAGTCCGACATCACCGTCGAACCGGCCTGACAATCGGTGCCCGTCGAGCGCACGCTGAGCTTCCCCGGTCCCGCCAGCCCCGGGTTGACCTTGGCGCCGCTGCGCTGGGGCCCGGGTGACCCGTGCTACCAACTCGACGCCGACCGGGCGATCTGGCGGACCAGCCTGCAGAACAGCGGACCGGTCACCGCACGCATCCGGCGTACCGCGCCGTCCACGGTGACCTGCCAGGCCTGGGGCGACGGCGCCGACGAGTTCGTCGAGGCCCTCCCGGCGCTGTTGGGACTCGACGACGACGCCGGCGGCTTCACCCCGCACCACCCGGTGATCGAGGCCGCCCACCGCCGGGTTCCGCACCTGCGTCTCGGCCGCACCGGACGGGTGTTGGAGGCACTGGTGCCCGCGGTGCTCGAGCAGCGCGTCCCGGGGGCCGACTCATTCCGGTCCTGGCGGCTGCTGGTCACCCGGTTCGGCGGACCGGCACCCGGACCCGCCCCGGCCCGGATGCGGGTGCCACCGTCGGCCGATGTTTGGCGGCGCATCCCGTCGTGGGAGTTCCACCGCGCCAACGTCGACCCCGGCCGGGCCCGCACCATCGTGGGGTGTGCCCAGCGCGCGGCCACGCTGGAGCGGCTGGCCGGGCGGCCGGTCGCCGCGGCCCGCGACGCGCTCACCGCGCTGCCCGGGGTCGGGATCTGGACGGCGGCCGAGACCGCGCAGCGGGCGTTCGGCGACGCCGACGCCCTCTCGATCGGGGACTACCACATCGCCAAGATGGTCGGTTGGACGCTGATCGGCCGTCCGGTCGACGACGCCGGCATGGTCGAACTGCTCGAGCCCGTCCGTCCGCACCGGTACCGCGCGGTACGCCTACTGGAGGTCAGCGGCCTGGCCGTCGAACCGCGCCGCGGCGCCCGTTTGCCGGTACAGCACATCGCCGATCTGTGACGGCGCCGGCGCCCGCGGTTACCGGCCGCAGGCCCCGGGTATGCGTGCTCCCGACCGCAAACGCCAAAGGAGCGACAGATGGGTTCGAAGTTCACCATCCCCGGAATGACCGAAAAGCAGGGCCGCCAGGTGGCCGACCTGTTGCAGAAACAGCTCAGCACCTACAACGACCTGCACCTGACCCTCAAGCACGTGCACTGGAATGTGGTGGGCCCGAACTTCATCGGCGTCCACGAGATGATCGACCCCCAGGTCGAGCTGGTCCGAGGCTACGCCGACGATGTGGCCGAACGCATTGCGACCCTGGGCCACTCGCCACAGGGCACCCCCGCGGCGATCATCAAGGACCGCACCTGGGACGACTACTCGGTCGGCCGCGACACCGTGCAGGCCCACCTGGCCGCGCTGGATCTGGTCTACGACGGGGTGATCGAGGACGTCCGCAAGGGCATCGCCACCACCGAGGAACTCGACCCGGTGACCCAGGACCTGCTCATCGGGCAGGCCGCCGAACTGGAGAAGTTCCAGTGGTTCGTGCGCGCCCACCTGGAGAACGCCGGCGGCGCGTTGAGCCACGAGGGTGCTTCCACCGAGAAGCAGGCGGCCCGCAAGGCGCGCTGAACGCCGGAGAGCTCAGCGCTCCAGGGCGGCGTCGCGGACGGGCCGGTCCGCCAGTTCCTCGGCCCGGCCGAACAACACCGGATACAGCACGCCGGCGATGGCCGCACCGACCAGGGGGGCGAGCCAGAACGCCCACAGCTGCGCGGGGGCGCCCGCGCCGTTGAAGAACGCGACCCCCGTCGATCGCGCCGGGTTGACCGAGGTGTTCGAGATCGGGATCGAGATCAGGTGGATCAGCGTCAGGGTCAGGCCGATCGCCAGGCCGGCGGATCCCTTGGGCGCCCGATCATCGGTCGCGCCGAGAATCACCAGCAGGAAGATGAACGTGAGCAGGACTTCGGTGATCAGCACCGCGCCGAGGGAGTAGCCGAACGGCGAATGTGCGCCGTAGCCGTTGGCCGCCATGTGCCCGGTCGCGGTGTAGCCGGACTTGCCCTTGGCGATCACCCAGATCACCAGGCCGGCAACGAGTCCGCCGATGACCTGCACCACCCAGTACGCCGGCAGCGCCTTCCACTCGACGCGCTTGGCCAGTGCCGCACCCAGCGTCACCGCGGGATTGAAGTGGCCACCGGAGATGACGCCGAACGCGTACACGCCGGCGAGCACCGTCAGGCCGAAGGCGACCGAGACCCCGAGGAAGCCGATGCCCACCGACTTGTCCTCCGCCGGGTCGGCCGCGAACACCGCCGCGCCGCAACCGCCGAACACCAGCAAGAACGTGCCGACGAACTCCGCCGCCAGGCGGTGCGCCATCGTGGGAGCTGACATGGGGCCTCCGATCGCCGTTGCGTGATCTGCGCCCGCAAGGATGGCAGCCGCATGCCGCCGCCGCACGACTTTCTGCCGAATGGTGCCGGGAGGTGACGTTGGTCCCCGGCGTTCAGCCCTCGCCCATGGCGTGCGCGTCGACCGGGTTGTTGCGGGTGACGATCAGCGGATCGGCGTTGGTGAACGGGAAGTTCGGCAGATCGTCGATGTGGACGTTGAACGTCGCGGCCAGCACCTCGCGCGAGTAGGCGCTGATCGAGGCCCGGTAGCCGATGTCGCCCGGCGTCGGCTGGTCGAAGAAGATCAGGAAGTGCATGTCGGGCGAGTCGACGACCTCGATGTGATGCGGGTAGGCCCGCGGGATGAAGTAGACGTCGCCCTGCTCGAGATACCAGGTGTCCAGTGTGCCGTCGGGATCCATCACCGTCATGCGGGCCGATCCGCGCTGCACATAACCCATTTCGGCGGTGATCGGATGCCAGTGCGGCTCGCGCATGCCGTCCTCGCGGATCCGTAGCGAGTACATCGACAGGTCTTTCAGCGCCGCCCAGTACTGAACCCGGGCCAGATGCGCGGAGCCGACGGCAAGGCTGATGGCCGGGGACTGTGCCTCCACGGAGAACTTGTGCGGGTCGTTGAACCAGGCCGTCGGCGGCACCTCGGGGTCCCCGGTGCGCTTGGCCAGCAACCGGTCGGTGGTACTGCGCCGGAGCTTGGTGAAGTCCGACGCGTCGAGGTCATAGGTGTTGCCCAGGACCGCATCGGTCATGGCGCCGAACGAGGCGAACAGGCCGAAGTCTTCGGGGCGTTCGTGGCGGAACGCGATGATGAACTCCGCGACGTCCTCGCCGATGTTCTCGATATGGTGCAGCGAGCCGGAATCGACGTGGAACATCTCCCCGGCGCTGACGACGAAGGACGAGAACTGGCTGTAGGTGTCCAGCACCGAGACCAGCGCGGTGCCCGACACGCAGTAGGTCAACTCGTTGGCGTTGGCGTGCCAGTGCGGTGTGCGCATGGCGCCGGGGTTGATCACCACCCGCTTGATGGAGACACCGCGCAGAATCGGGAAGTTGTCGGCGGTGACCCGTCGGATCGAACCGAGGTCGGACTCCTCGACGATCTCCGCATCGGTCAGTGAAATGGCATGCGGGCTGGGCTCTTTGGACAATGTGCTGCCTTTCTTCGAGGAACGGTTGGTCAGGGCTCGGGTACCTCCGGCACGGGATGTGACACCCGCTCGGCGGCGGCGGTCTCACGATTGAGCCGCTGCGCCCGGTAGATCGACACCGGTGTGCGCGAGACGATCAGGTAGGCGATGCCGACGGCGATCATGGCGCCCGGGATGACCGAGAACGACCCGGTCATCTCGGCCACCATGATCATCACGGCCAGCGGTGCGTGCGCCACACTGCCGAAGCACGCCATCATGCCGGCGATCACGAACACCGCGGGCCCGCCCGGCACCGCGGGGGCACCGGCCAGATCGGCCAACCGCCAGATGGCCGCGCCGACGAAGGCGCCGATCACGATGCCGGGGCCGAAGATGCCGCCCGAACCGCCGGTCCCGATCGACAGCGACGTGGCGAGGATCTTGGCGACCGGTAGCACCAACACGATCCACAGCGGGATGGTAAGCAGCGACTCTCTGGTGGTGGCCAATTGAACCCAGCCGTAGCCGCTGGAGAGCACCTGGGGGATCAGCAATGCCAGCAGACCCACCAGCAGTCCGCCGACGGCCGGTTTGACCACGATGCCACCGGGCAGCCGGCGGGTCAGCGCGACGGTGCCGTAGAAGACCCGCGCATAGAGGTATCCCACCGCCGCCGAGACGAGCCCGATGACCAGGAACCAGATCAGTTGCCTCGGGTCGAACCGGTAGTCGGGGGCGACGAAGCCGAACATCGGCTCGAAGCCGAGGATCGAACCGTAGATCGCGTAGCCGGTGGCCGACGTGAACAGGCCCGGGATCAGCGCCTTGTAGTCGAAGTCCTCCCGGTAGACGATCGATGCGGCCAGCACGGCCCCGCCCAGCGGCGCCCCGAAGATGGCGCCGATACCCGAGCCGATGCCGAGTGAGACCGCGATGCGGCCGTCGGCGTCGGACAGTCCGAACCGGCGGGTCAACAACGAGCCGAAGCCCGCGGAGATCTGGGCGGTCGGTCCCTCCCGGCCGCCGGAGCCGCCGGAGCCGATCGTGATGGCACTGGACAGCATCTTCACCGCCACGGCCCGCGCCCGGATCGACCGGGGATCGCTGTGCACCGCCTCGATCGCGGCGTCGGTGCCGTGCCCCTGGGCCTCGGGCGCCAGCTTGGCCACGATGAATGCCGACACCAGCGCGCCGCCGAAGGTGATCAGCGGGATCGCCCACGGCCGGGTGAAGCCCCCCGAACCGGATCCGCCCCCCTCGGTCACGGCGTTCGGGGCGTCGTAGCCGCCGAGGTAGCCGAGCAGGAACTGCTCGGTGTAGTCGAGCGCGAGGTAGAAGACCACCGCACCGAGGCCGGCGATCACCCCGATCGCGACGCCGAGGATCAGCCACTTGCGAAGGTAGCCGGACTCGCGCACGAACGCGCCGAGGCGCCCGCCCGCCGTGCTGCCGGTGGTGGGCTGCGCCTCGGCCATCACCGGATGCTAGCAGCGCAGACCGGCAATTCCGGGGCTGCGGCCGAACTCGTTTAGCGGCAGCTCACCCGGCGTTTCCAGGGCGGTTCCCGACAGGGGGTTGCGCATACCCATGGGGGTATGCAACCATGAATGGCATATACCCCCATAGGTATGTGAAAGAAAGGAGGTGTGGCCATGACGGACAACGACGACAACGTCGCGGAGGTGCTGCACCGACTGCGGCGGGCCCAGGGCCAGCTCGGCGGCGTGATCGCGATGGTCGAGGCGGGCCGCCCCTGCAAGGACACCGTCATTCAGCTGGCCGCCGTGTCCAAGGCACTCGACCGCGCAGGTTTCAAGATGGTCGCCACCGGGATGCGCGAATGCGCGACCGGAATCACCTCCGGCGACAGCGACCCACCGACCGAGGAAGAACTCGAGCGACTCTTCCTCACCCTCGCCTGACACCCATCCACCCACCCGAACCGAACAAGGAGCCGAAAATGAAGTTCAACCAGTACTACCTGGACTGCCTGTCGCACGCGTCCTACCTGATCGGGGACGAGACCACCGGGCGTGCCGTCGTGGTCGACCCGCAGCGCGACGTCAGCGAATACATCGCCGACGCCGAGGAACTCGGCATGAGGATCGAACTCGTCATCGAGACGCACTTCCACGCCGACTTCCTGTCCGGGCATCTGGAGCTCGCCGAGGCGACCGGGGCGAAGATCGTCTACTCCTCGGTGGCCAAGCCTGAGTTCGACTTCATGCCCGTCGAGGACGGCGAGCGGTACTCCCTGGGCGATGTCCAGCTGGAGTTCCGGCACACCCCGGGCCACACTCCCGAGTCGCTGAGCATCGTGCTCTACGAGCATGCCGACGACGCCGAGCCGTACGCGGTGCTGACCGGTGACACCCTGTTCATCGGCGACGTCGGCCGACCCGACCTGCTGGCCTCCATCGGCTTCACCCGCGAGGAGCTGGCCGACAAGCTCTACGACTCGCTGCACGACAAACTGATGACGTTGCCCGACGCGACCCGGGTCTATCCCGCCCACGGGGCCGGGTCGGCGTGCGGCAAGAACCTCTCGACCGATCTGTGGTCGACGATGGGCGAGCAGCGCAAGACCAACTACGCGCTGCGCGCCCCGGACAAGGCGACCTTCATGGAGCTCGTCACCGAGGGCCAGCCGCCGGCACCGGGCTATTTCGTCTACAACGCGATCCTGAACCGCAAGGGCCGCGAACTGCTCGACGAGAGCCAGATGCCGGAAGCGATGACGTACGACCAGGTGCGCAAGGCCATGAAGTCCGGCGCCATGCTGGTCGACGGGCGCACCCCGGAGGACTTCGCGACGGGTCACCTGCGCGGCGCGATCAACATCGGCCTGGAGGGCCGGTATGCGGAGTTCGCCGGGTCGGTGGTCAAGCCTGACGTCGACATCGTGCTGATGACCGAGCCGGGCCTGGAGCTGGAGGGTAAAAACCGTTTGGCGCGAATCGGGTTCGACCGCGTCGTCGGCTACCTGGCCGAGCCCTACCAGGTGATGTTCACCCACCGCGACGACGTCGAGGTCGCGTCGCGACTGACCACCAACGCCATGGGCGAGCGGATGGCCGACGTGCCCGAGTTGCAGATCGTCGATGTGCGCAATCCCGGCGAGGTCGCCGACGGCATGATCCCCGGCGCGGTGAACATCCCCGTCGGCCAGCTGCCGGATCGCACCGATGAGCTCGACCCACGCCGGCCGACCGTCGTGTACTGCGCAGGGGGCTACCGCTCGTCGGTGGCCGCGAGCCTGCTGCGCCAGCGCGGCTTCGCCGATGTCAGCGATGTCCTGGGCGGCTACGGCGCCTGGGCCGAAGCCGTCCAGAACGCCTGAACGACAGCGAGGTAAAAGGAAAAAATGAGCACCACTGCCAAACATCAGGTCCTGATCGTCGGTGGCGGCACCGCCGGCATCACCGTCGCCGCCCGGATGCTCCGCAAGGGCTACACCGACGTGGCCGTGATCGAGCCGTCCGACAAGCATTACTACCAGCCGCTGTGGACCCTGGTCGGCGGCGGCCAGGCCAAGGCCGCCAGTACCGAGCGCGCCGAGTCCTCGGTGATGCCTAGGGGCGCCACCTGGATTCGCAAGGCGGTCAGCGCATTCGATCCGGACAACAACACGGTGACATGCACCGACGGCGCCACCTACGGCTATGACGTGCTGGTGGTGGCGCCCGGCATCCAGCTGGACTGGGACGACTACGAGGGCCTCGAATCCGCGCTGGGCCACGGTGGTGTGTCGTCGAACTACCGGTTCGATCTCGCACCGAAGACGTGGGACTTCATCCGCAACACCCGTTCGGGCACCGCGGTGTTCACCATGCCGACCGGCGGGGTGAAGTGCGCGGGCGCGGGCCAGAAGATCGCCTACCTCGCCGCCGACCACTGGCGGAAGACGGGCGTGCTGAAGGACATCGACGTGCATCTGGTGGTGCCGGGTCCGCGGATCTTCGGCATCCCCGGGATCGCCGACAACCTGGACAAGGTGATCGCCGGCTACGGCATCACCCTGCACACCGAGTCGGAGCTGAAGGCGGTGGACGCCGACGCCCGCAAGGCGAGCATCTCCGCGGTCGGCCCCAGCGGCAGCGATCTGATGCTGCCCTACGACGTGCTGCACGTCGTGCCGCGCCAGTCCGCACCGGAGTGGATCAAGTCCAGCCCGCTGTCGACCGGTGACGCCGGTGGCTATGTCGCGGTCGACAAGCACACCATGCAGCACGTGCGGTACGCCAACGTGTTCGCCCTCGGTGACGTGGCCTCCTCGCCGAACGCGAAGACCGGCGCCGCGGTGCGCAAGCAGGCCCCCGTGGTGGTCGAGAACCTGATCGCCCACCTGCAGCGGCGTCCGCTGACCGCGTCCTACGACGGGTACTCGTCGTGCCCGATCGTGACCTCGTCACACGACATGCTGCTGGCGGAGTTCGACTACGACCTCAACCTCAAGCCGTCGTTCCCGGGGCTGGACCCGACCAAGCCGCACCGGGCCTACTGGTACCTGAAGAAGTACGGGCTGCCGTTCCTGTACTGGAACCTGATGCTCAAGGGTCTCGCCTGATACCGGCCTGATTCTGAGCCGGCCCTGGCGCCGAGCAGACGCAGAATCGCACGAAAGCTGCTCACGCAGTGCGATTCTGCGTCTGCTCGCGGGTAGTTCAGGCGTCGAGGTCCTGCTGGACGAGTTCGGCGATCTGATGGCAGACCGCCTCGTCCTCGGAGGCCACCGTCACCTGGGCGCCGTTGCCGGCGCCCAGGGTCATGATCATCAGCGCCGACCCGGCATCGACCGGTTCACCGCCCTCCAGCGTGAGTGTCACCGGAACACCAGCGTTCACAACGGCTTCCGAGATGATCGCCGCCGGACGGGCGTGCAGCCCGATCGACGATCCCACGATGACGGTCTTGGTGTGCATGGTGCTCCTTCTGGTGTGTCGAACTCGACGCTATGCAGATGTCTACTCGAACGGTCACGCCCAAACGGCGATTTCGCGCAGGGACGGCTCAGGCGGCGGCCAGGGCGGCGTTTGCCTGTTCCTCGGACTTGGGGCTGATGAACTGCTTTGCCGCGATGACGGTCACCGCAGCCACCACGGTGCCGGCGGCCAGTGCCACCAGGAACCACAGCAGGTTGCCGATCGCGAAGAACACGAAGATGCCGCCGTGCGGAGCCTTCAGCGTGACGTCGAACGCCATGATCAGCGCACCGGTGACCGCGCCCCCGGCCATCATCGACGGGATCACCCGCAGCGGGTCGGCCGCGGCGAACGGGATCGCGCCCTCGGAGATGAACGAGGCGCCGAGCAGCCAGGCGGCCCGGCCGTTCTCCCGTTCGGGCTCGCTGAACAACCCCGGCCGGATGGTGGTGGCCAGCGCCATGGCGAGCGGCGGCACCATCCCGGCCGCCATCACCGCGGCCATGATGCGCAGCGAGGCGACGTCGGTGACGCTGAGCCCGGCGGTGGCGAACGCGTAGGCCGCCTTGTTTACCGGGCCGCCGAGGTCGAAGCACATCATCAGGCCCAGGATGACGCCGAGCAGGATGACCGAGGCGCCGGTGAGGCTGTTGAGCCAGTTCGTCAGGCCGGAGGTCACCGCGGCCAGCGGACGGCCGAGCAGGAAGAACATCAGCAGGCCGACGATCAGCGACGCCAGCAGCGGAATGATCACCACCGGCATCAGGCCGCGGAACCATTGCGGCACCTTCCACCCGCTGATCCAGAGCGCGGCGAAGCCCGCGATCAGGCCGCCGACGATGCCGCCGATGAACCCGCCGCCCACGAACACCGCCACCGCACCGGCGGTGAAACCCGGTGCGATACCGGGCCGGTCGGCGATCGCGAACGAGATGTAACCGGCGAGCGCGGGAACCAGGAACCCGAACGCCAGCCCGCCAAGGGTGAACAGCACGGCACCGAGGTACTGGGTGAAGCCGCCGGCGGGCAGATTGGTCAGCGAGTTGGTGGTGGCGATGATGTGGGCCAGCGAATCGGACTCGCCCTCCGGCGTGTTCGCGATGTCGTAGCCGGCGAACAGGAAGCCCAGCGCGATCAGCAGACCGCCTGCGGCCACGAACGGGATCATGTAGCTCACGCCGGTCAGCAGGATCTGCCGGGTCCGGGTTCCCCAGCCGACACCGCCCGCCGGTGTGCCGGCATCGGCGGCGGCCGCGCTGCCCTCCACCCGGGCGGCGTTCGGATTGTCCGCCGCGGCAACGGCTTCGGCGATCATCGTGTCGGGCTCGTTGATCGCACGCTTGACCCCCGAAGCGATCACCGGCTTGCCGGCGAACCGTTGCCGGTCCTTGACCCCGACATCGGTGGCGAAGATGACCGCATCGGCGTTCGCGATTGCGTCGGCGCCCACCGGGGTGCTGCCCGATGATCCCTGGGTCTCCACGGTCAGGTCGATCCCGGCCCGTTCGGCGGCCAGCTTGAGCGCGTCGGCGGCCATGTAGGTGTGCGCGATGCCGGTGGGGCAGGCGGTGATCGCGATGATCGACGTCGCCTTGGCGGCAGCGGCTTTCGGGGCGGGGACGGGAGCGCCGGTCGGCTTGGCGTCGGGGTTGACCACACCGTCGACCAGGCCCACCAGTTCCTCGGCGGATTTCGCGGCCCGCAACGACGCCACGAACTCCGGCCGGACCAGGGCCCGGGCCAGGCTCGACAACAGCTTCATGTGCTCCGACCCGGCGCCGTCCGGTGCGGCGATCAGAAACACGAGGTCAGCCGGACCGTCCGGCGCGCCGAAGTCGACCTTCGGTGCAAGCCGCGCGAATCCGATCGACGGCGTCCGCACGGCCGCCGAGCGGCAGTGCGGGATCGCGATGCCGCCGGGTAATCCGGTGGCGGACTGCGCCTCCCGGGCCAGGGCAGCGGCCTTGAGTGCGTCGCGGTCGCTGACCCGCCCGGCGTCGGCGAGCCGGCCGGCAAGCCGGTCGATCACCGACTCCTTGTCAGTACCGGCGTCGACGTCGAGGAGAACCAGGTCGGTGCCGATGATGGCGGCGGGGTTCGTCATGGGTATCGCCTTCTGTTCAGGGACGGGCCGGGTACGGCGAGATGGGGTTGACCGCAACGTCGTCGAGGTCGATCTGGGCGGGGGAGGGCAACGCCGAGCCGGGCAGCGCGGCGGCGCCGCTGCCGTAGGCGACGGCCATCTGCAGTCGTTGCGGTGGCTGCGCCCCGGCGACGTCGGCGCGCACATAGCCCGCGAGGGAGGAGTCGCCGGCGCCGACGGTGCTCCTGGGCTTGATCGGGGGCGGGGTGGCCAGCCAGCTGCCGGTCTCATCGACCAGCACGGCGCCCGCGGGGCCGAGGGTTGCCAGCACGGTGTGGGCACCACGGTCGATGAGCTGGCGTGCGGCGGCGACGACGGGGTCCGGATCCCCCTGCGCCAGAGCGGCTTCCAGGTGCTCGGCGGCAACGCCGGCCAGGCCGGCGAGTTCCTCGGCATTGGGCTTGATGAGGTCCGGCGCGGCGCGGCCGAACTCGGCGGCCAGTGCGGCCAGTGGCGCGTCGGAGGTGTCCACCGCCACCTTGCAGTCGAAGGACTGCAGCCGGGCCACCACGTCGGCGTACCAGCTGTCCGGCATCCCGGGCGGCAGTGAACCCGAGAGCACCACCCAGCGCGCCGACTCGGCGCGGTCGAGAATCGCCGCCGTCAGCGCGGCCAGTGCGGCCTCGTCGATCACCGCGCCGGGCTCGTTGATCTTCGTTGTGGTGCCGTCGGATTCGGTGATCGTGAGGTTGGTGCGCACCGCGCCGTCGACGGGTACCGCGTAGAACGGCACGCCGCAGGACTGCAGAGCGGACAGGATCGGGTCACGCCCACCCGCCGGCAGGATGGCGAGGGTGTCGAGACCGGCCAGGGTGAGGGCGCGCGCGACGTTGACCCCTTTGCCGCCGGGCTCGGTGGACACCGACTGCACCCGGTGCACGGCACCGCGCACGAGTCGGGCCGGCAGTGTGACCGTACGGTCGATGCTCGGGTTGGGCGTGACCGTGACGATCATGGCTGTTCCCCTGCCACAACCACTTCCACGCCCTGCTCGGTCAACTGCGCGCGGTCGGCCGGGCTGATCTCGGCATCGGTCACCAGGGCGTCGACGCTGTCGATGGGGGCGAAGCTGACGAACTCCTCGCGGCCGACCTTCGACGAGTCGGCCACCACCACGACGTAGTTGGCGCAGCGCACCATGGCCCGTTTGACCGCCGCCTCGTCGCTGTCGGGGGTGGACAGGCCGTGCCGCACGCTGATGCCGTTGGCGCCGATGAAGGCGATGTCCACCCGCAGCGTATCCAGTGCCCGCAGCACCGGTTCGCCGACGGCGGCCTGGGTCAGGCCCCGAACCCGCCCGCCGAGCAGCTGCAGCGTCACCGATCCCATGGTGGCAAGGCGGGCCGCGATGGGCACCGCGTTGGTCACCACCATCAGCTCCCGGTCCGGGGGGAGCATGGCCGCCACCCGGGCGGTGGTGGTGCCCGCATCGAACAGCACGGCGGCACCGGAGAGCGGAAGGAACTCGGTCGCCGCCCGCGCGATCGCCTCCTTGTGATCGGCCCGGGTGATCTCGCGGGAGTCCACATCGGGTTCCACCACGTGCAGCGCCCGCACCGGTACCGCACCGCCGTGGACCCGGCGCAGCAGTCCGGCTCGGTCGAGAACGGCGAGGTCCCGGCGCACCGTCTCGGTGGTGACGTCGTAGGCGTGGGCCAGTTCGGCCACCGACGCCCGGCCCTGGGACAGGACCTGGGCGGCGATCGCCTGCTGACGCTCTTCCGGGTACACGCTTCTCCGATTGTGTGGGTTCTGGCGCGGGAATGATGTTGCTTTGTGTTGTTTTACTCCCGTTCGTGTTGACTTGTCAACGTTTTGTTGTAATCTGGTTCACATGCCAGCGTCTTCAGCGCCTACCTCACTCCCGAACGCGGCGGGTGCCGTCCTCACCGGGGTTCCGGTGGTCCCTGGCGTCCGGTTCGCCCCCGTGATCCGCCCCGGCCGACTGCCCGCGCTGGACGATCTCGACCCGGGTGGCGAGGTCGCCGAGGCCGACCGGGACGCCGAGGCCGCCCGCTTCACCGCGGCGGCCGCCGCGGTCGCCGACCGGCTTCGGGACCGCGCGGCGGCCGCCACCGGGGTGGCCTCCGAGGTGCTGGCCGCGACCGCCATGCTGGCCCGGGACCGGGCCTGGCTTGGTGCGGCCGAGAAGCGGATCGCCGAGGGCAAGCCCGCGGTGCGGGCCACCGGCGAAGCCGTCGACCAGTTCGTCGATCTGTTCACCCAGGTCGGCGGCCTGATGGCCGAACGCGTGACCGACCTGCGGGACATCCGGGACCGGGTGATCGCCGAGCTGAGCGGCCTGCCGGAGCCCGGTGTGCCGGTGCCGGCGGAGCCCTCGATCCTGTGCGCCGAGGACCTCGCGCCCGCCGACACCGCGGGCCTGGACCCGGCGCTGGTGGTCGGCCTCGCCACCACCTTGGGCGGCCCGACCAGCCACACCGCGATCATCGCCCGCCAGCTCGGCATCCCCTGCGTGGTCGCGGTCAACGGGCTCGACGACGTCCCCGCGGGCACGCCGGTCCTGATCGACGGCACCCGCGGCAGCGTGACGCTCTCGCCCGACCCGGCCGAGGCGCAGGCGGCGGTGCGGGCGGCCGACGAGCTGCTGGCGGCGATGGCCGGGTGGACCGGTCCGGGGGCGACGGCCGACGGCCATCCGGTCGCGATCCTCGCCAACGTGCAGGACGGTTCGGCGGCCCGCGCGGCCCGCGAGACCCCGGCCGAGGGCATCGGCCTGTTCCGCACCGAACTGTGCTTCCTCAACCGCGACACCGAACCCACCGTCGAGGAGCAGACGGCGATCTACGCCGAGGTGTTCGAGGCCTTCGAAGGCCGCAAGGTCGTCATCCGCACCCTGGACGCCGGATCGGACAAGCCGCTGAAGTTCGTCGGCCATCCCGACGAGGCCAACCCGGCGCTCGGGGTGCGCGGGATCAGGATCGCCGACGGCAATCCCGCCCTGCTTACCCACCAGCTCGAGGCGATCGCCGGGGCCGCGGCCCGGACCGGTACCGCGCCCTGGGTGATGGCACCGATGATCGCCACCGCCGACGAGGCCAGACGCTTCGCCGAGCGGGTCCGCGAGTACGGCCTGGTGCCGGGGGTGATGATCGAGATCCCGGCCGCCGCCCTACTGGCCGACCGCATTCTGCGGCACGTCGAGTTCCTGTCCATCGGCACCAACGACCTCGCGCAGTACACGATGGCGGCCGACCGAATGTCCGCCGACCTGGCGGCGCTGACCGATCCGTGGCAGCCCGGGGTGATCGCGCTGGTCGCCCATGCAGCCCGAGCCGGGGCCGCGGTCGACAAACCGGTCGGCGTCTGCGGGGAGGCCGCCGCCGACCCGTTGCTGGCCTGTGTGCTGACCGGTCTGGGCGTCACGTCCCTGTCGGCGGCGGCCGCGGCGCTGGCCGGTGTCGGATCCAAGCTGGCGTCGGTGACGCTGCAGCAGTGCCGGGAGGCGGCCGACGCCGTGCTGGAAGCCGCGAGTGCCGCCGAGGCCAGGGCCGCCGCGCTGGGCGTGCTGGGCTGAAAGCCGTTACCCGTGAGCGGGTTCCGCCGCCAGCGTGGCCGGATAGGTCAGTTCGAGTTCGCCGAGATTGGCGGCGACCGTCACCAGCGGCAGGGCCGCCGACACGGCCATCTCACCGTCGCCCGCCTCCGCGCGTAGCGCGAGGACGAAGTCGTCACTGATCGGCGCGATCATCGCGGCCGGATCGCTACCGTCCAACCGGGCGCACACCGCGTCCGCGTGCGCCTCGAGCACGATGCGCGCCAGGGGATACGCATCCAGCGGGGGTGGCACGATGTCGGCCACCAGGTCCGCGGCGGCCCGCAGCCGCATCGCCCGGTTCGACGCCCGGACGACCGGTGCGCGAGAGTCGGTGGGCCCACCGCTTTCGGAAAGGTACTGGCGCACAGCGTCATCGAGGGTCCGGGTGGCCGTCAGTGCGTCGTGGCTGAGGCTGATCACCCGGTTCTCCGCCTCCTCGGAGGCACCGCGGGTGACCCGCGCCACGGTGGCCCGCAGGTAGCGGGATCCCACCGCGCAGGCCGCGTCGATCGCCCGGTTCACCGAGGCGCTCGCTCCCTGCGGCCACAACAACAGCGAAACCACCACGCCGACAAGGGCGCCCACCACGACGTCCTCGACCCGGATCAGGCCCACCTGCCACCCGGTCGGCACGATGATGTTGAACACGATCAGCACCATCATGGTGAACTGGGCCTGGCCCGCGGTGAAGGACGCGATCTCCGGAACATAGGCCGAGCCGAACGCGACGACGGGTAGCAGCAACCACATCACTTTCGGGTCCACCCCGAGCAGTTCGATGACCACCGCGCCGATCACGAAACCGATGACCGTTCCCGTCACCGCGCGCACCATGGTGGTGCCGGTGGTCAACGCACTGCTGCGCAGGACCGACAGCGCGCCCATCGCCACCCAGAACCCGTGCTGCACCGGGAAGATGAAGGTCACCGCGACGGCCAGTGCCAGGCCGAGGCCGGTGCGCAGGCTGTTGCGCACGGTCACCGACCGTGTCACCAGATGACCGGTGGTCAGCGCCGTCACCGCCGCGGTCTCCGAGTACACCCGGTCGGCCACACCGGTCTCGGGCAGGCCGCGGCCGAGCACTCGTGCCCAGACCGGCCGGGCGTCCGCCGCCGCGGCGCCGGCGATGATGCGTCCCGTCACGCCGATCGTCGCCCCGATCGTCCGCCTGCGCAGCAGGGTGCGCCCCAACTCGATGGCCGCCCCGTCGTCGGGTTCGGCGAGGATGTCGACGATGTCATCGCGATAGCTGCTCACCGCGATCAACCGGTTCACGGCCAGGGCGGTGCCCAGATCCGTCCGCGCCGCCGACCGCTCGGCCGGTCGCGAAATGTGCAGTATCCGTGCGCAATCACGGAGGACCGCCACCCCCGGGCCGGCCATCGGGCCGAGCTCGCCGCCGGTCTCACCGGTGACCCGGTCGCACAGCCACTGCAGGTCGTCGACCACCCGCACCAACGCCCGGCTCCCGGCGGTGAGCGCCACCGGCCGGTAGGCCGCCCCGAGGAAATTGGCCCGCAGCGCGTCCATCGCGGCGGTCACGTCGGCGGCCGAGGCGCGCCCCTCGATCCGGTCGGCCAGTGCCGTGCACACCTGGGCGGCGTGGCGCCGCAGTTCGCCGTGGTGGCGCGGGGGGAAAACGAACAGCGCGGCAGGCACACAGATCAGTACGGCGATCAGCCAGCCCAGCAACCGCTCGGGCAACGGCCCCACCGGCGTGCACACCGGAAGCACGAACGTCAGCAGGGTGGCCCGCTGGCCGGCGGCCACGATCTCACTGAGCAGGCCGGCGAAGCTGATCAGGACTCCGACGACGAACATCAGCGTGACGGCCAGCCATGGGATGGGTGCGACCAGGGTGCCGACGCTGATCAGCACCGCGCCGTTGAAGGCCAGCCCACCATAGGCCAGGGCGCGGGCGTTCATGTTGCCGGGGAAGTCCACGACGATCAGCAGTGCGATCGAGCCGAAGATGGTGAACAGCGGTGTCTGCGAGCCGCCGCCGACGGTGAAGCTGACCGCCGCGGCGATCGGAATGACGAGCGCGGCCCGCAGGGCTCGCCGCGCGGCGTCGTACTCCGGGTCACGTTTCCGGATGCGTCCGACGGCCCGCCGCCACAGGTTCGTCGGCGTCATCAGTGGGCAAACATCTTGATCACCAGCACCACCGAGCCGAACGATGCCAGGACCAGGACGGTCAAAAGCTTTTGCCACCAACGTAATTGCGTCTTGCGCACGGCGAGCAGGGCGATCAGCGCGAGCTCGCCGACCAGCGCCCACATCGCGATCCACATCGCGGTGTAGGTCTTGAGCAGGCCGAGTGCCGCGGCGGTGAGGACGCCGGCCGGGATGACGGCCGCCTGCAGGATCTGCCCGGAGGCCTGCAGCATGGCGGCGACCTCGCGACGGTGCGGGCGGCTGCCGTACACCCCGAGGTGGGCGACGAAGTCGGCGAACAGGCTGGCTGCCCACAGCCCGCCGGTCGCCACGGCGACGTCGAGCAGCCGAGCCCAGGCGCTGGTGGTCTCGGTGGTGTAGCGGGCCAGCACGGCGAGGGTGGCCAGGCACGAGATCGCCCCGTAGAGCCTCTCGCGCAGCACCGCGAACACGTGCTCGACGGGCTCGCCCTGCCTGGCTCGCTCGACGTCCTCGGTCCGGCTCACCGCGGCGGGACGGTGCCGAAGCTGCCGGAGTCGAGTGCGTCGAGCATCTGGTTGCTGATCCACTCGTAGACGCGGGGTTCCCGGGATAGGGTGGCCTGCTCGTAGCCGACGAGCATGTAGACGCACCAGTCGGCGAACACCTCGGCCTGGCGCTCGTCGCCGACGATGTCCATGGCGTAGTCGTAGCAGACCTTGAAGCGCTCTCGGTCCACCTCGACCTGCACCTTGTGGACGTCGGCGTCCACCGAACTCCACGCCCGAATGGCGGCTTCGGCGCCGTGTGGCAGCGACAGCGCCACCCGGATGATCACCTGCATCCGTTCCCGCGGGTCGCTGACCGCGCTGAAGGCCTGCGCCATGCGCACGGTGCGGTCCTGCACCCAGAATGTGATGAGCTCGCGGCAGTAGGCGGGCCAGCTGGCGAAGTAGTGGTAAAACGACCCGGTCGTCACACCGAGCCGGTTGCAGACCTCCGCCAGTTTGAGCCCGCCATAGCCCAGATCGGCCAGTACATCGAGGCCCGTCTCGAAGTACGCCTCGCGGTTCGCGAGTGTTGCCATGGATCAAGACCATAGTTCTTCTGCACCCGCCGATGGTGTGGCGAGCGGGATCGACGCCGATTTGTGAGCGGGGCTGTCGCGTCCTCGTGATCGTGGGGCAAGCTGGTCTCAAGGGATCGGATCGAGGAGTTTCGAGGAGTTTTCATGACAGTCCAGATCACGAGTGACCAAGCCACCGACGGTGGTGCAGCCGGTGTCCTCGCCGAGGTGCGCGGTGTGTTCAACAGCGGGCGCACCCGCTCGCTGCAGTGGCGGGCCGAGCAGCTGCGGGCCATCGAGAAGATGTGCGAGGAAAGTGAGCCGGAGATCGCGGAGGCGCTGGCCCGTGATCTGGGTCGCTCCGCCTTCGAGGCCTGGCTCGGCGACGTGGCCTCGACCAAGGCCGAGGCGGCGTTCGCCCGAAAGCACCTGAGGAAGTGGGTTCGGCCGCGCCGGCAGGGACTTCCGCTGGCGCAGCGACCCGGCCGGGCGTGGGTGCAGTACGACCCGCTGGGCGTGATCCTGGTGATCGGCCCGTGGAACTATCCGTTCTACCTCTGCATGGCCCCGGTGGTGGCCGCGGTCGCGGCCGGCAACGCGGTGGTGATCAAACCCTCCGAACTGGCCCCGGCCACGTCCGAGGTGATCGCCCGGCTGGTGCCCCGCTACCTCGACTCCGAGGCCATCCGGGTGGTGGAGGGTGACGCCGCGACCACCCAGGACCTGATGGCCCAGGGGTTCGACCACGCGCTGTTCACCGGGGGCACCGAGATCGGGCGCAAGATCATGGCGGCCGCCGCGCCGACCCTGACGCCGGTGACCCTCGAACTCGGCGGCAAGAGCCCGGTGCTGGTGACCGAGAGCGCGGACATCGATGTGGCCGCGCGGCGCATCGCGTGGATCAAGCTGCTCAACTCCGGCCAGACCTGTATCGCCCCGGACTACGTCCTGGCCGACCGCAAGATCGTCGCGGAACTCACCGACAAGATCGTCGCCACGATCGCCGAGTTCCGCGCGACGGAGCCGGATCCGTCGCTGCGGATCGTCAACGAGCGGCAGTTCGACCGGCTGGTCGCGCTGATCAGCGCGACCGACGGCAAGGTCGTCGCCGGCGGCGGTTCGGACCGCTCGACCCTGCGGATCGAACCGACAGTGATCCTCGAGCCCGGGCCGGACGACCCGGTCATGACCGACGAGATCTTCGGCCCCATCCTGCCGATCATCACCGTCGAGTCGCCCGAGGCCGCGGTGCGGTTCGTCAACGCTCGGCCCAAGCCGCTGGCGCTGTACGTGTTCACCTCCTCGCAGCAGCAGGGCCGGGAGTTGATCGACCGGATGCCGTCCGGCGGTGCGGTGATCAACCACATCGCAATGCACTGCCTGGCGCCGCAGCTGCCGTTCGGCGGTGTGGGCGCCAGCGGGATGGGCGCCTACCACGGCAAGTGGGGGTTCGAGGCCCTCAGCCACCGGCGGGCCGTGCTGGCGAAGCCGAACAAGCCGGACCTGAGCCTGATGTACCCGCCCTACACCGACCGGGCTGTCAAGATCATGCGCAAACTGATGTAGGTCGAGGAGGGCTTTCAGCAAACTCGCCCAAATCGCCGTGCGTGGTGCTCAACGGGCAACAACGCGTCGGTGGCCCTGCAGAGCGAATTCTCATGCCGAATTTCGAACGGAGAATTGACACAAGCGACGTATCCAATCCGCCGGTACGCCGGAAATCGGTGCGAAGAAAACCAACTCGGGTCCCGTGAGCAATCTGCGCATATGTGAAATATCAACCGCAACAAGGGGTCACGGAAGCCGCAATGCGGTCCGCCGGAATCAAGAAGGTGTAATCGGCAAACAAATGTCGACTGCCGTCAAATACCGGCCATTCGTGTGGCAGTATTGAAGGGTGCCGCATACAGCCAGTCGGGGTCCGGGTCGCCCCCCTGCAGCAAAGGCGGCGGAAACGCGTGAGCGCATCCTGCGCGCAGCCCGTGAGGTGTTCAGCGAACTGGGGTATGACGCTGCCACCTTCCAGGCGATCGCCATCCGCGCCGACCTGACCCGACCAGCCATCAATCACTACTTCGCCAGCAAGCGAGTGCTGTATCAGGAAGTGGTCGACCTGACCAACTCCCTGATGATCGCCTCAAGCGTGGAACTCGCGCAGCGCGAGTCCACCCTTTCGGGCCGGATGCGGGCGTTCGTCCAGTCCGCCCTGCAGGTGCAGGGACAGGACCGGTCCGCCGCCGCGTTCCTGGTGACCTCGGTGCTCGAGTCGCAACGACATCCCGAACTCAGTCAGGCCGGTAACGACTCCCTGGAGTTCGTGCGGTCGTTCGTGGCCTCCGCGGTCAAGGACGCGGTGCGCAGCGGTGAGCTCCGGGCGGACATCGACGTGGACGCCGCGGCCGAGATGCTGGTCGCGTCGCTCTGGGGCCTCGGCTTCTATGCCGGCTTCGTCGGCAGCCAGGAGCGGCTGGCCGCGATCACCGACCACTTCCTGCAGCTTCTCGACGGCAGGGCCTGGCAGGACACGCGCTGAGTGCCGCTCGCCGGTGATGTCGGCCACAGCGCCGCATAGCTTGACTAAGTTTTTCGGTAGCATGGCTATCGATTGATCGCTTCCGGCGTCTGCCCGGCCGGTCAGCCTGCCACCGAACCGAGAGCACACCGATGAGCACACTGCGCACCCACGACGACACCTGGGACATCGGGACGAGTGTGGGGTCGACCGCCGTCATGGTGGCCGCCGCCCGCGCCGGGGAGACCGACAACCCCGACCCGCTGATCCGTGACCCTTACGCCCGGATCCTGGTCGAGGGCGCCGGAACCGGTATGTGGGAGAGCATGCTCGACGAGTCGATGGCCGACCGGGTGGAGGCCGCCGACCCCGAGGCCGCCGCGATCTTCCGGCACATGGGCAACTACCAGGCCGTGCGCACGCACTTCTTCGACGCGTTCTTCGCCGATGCCGCGGCCGCGGGCATCCGCCAGATCGTGATCCTCGCCTCGGGACTGGACTCCCGCGCCTACCGCCTGGACTGGCCGGCCGGTACCCGGGTCTATGAGATCGACCAGCCCAAGGTCCTCGAATACAAGGCCACCACACTGGCCGAGCACGGCGTGCGCCCCGCCGCGGAGGTGCACGAGGTGCCCGTGGACCTGCGCCAGGACTGGGCCGCCGCGCTGCGCGGGCGAGGGTTCGACCCCAGGCAGCCGACCGCCTGGCTGGCCGAGGGCCTGCTGATGTACCTGCCCGCCGACGCCCAGGACCGGCTGTTCGAACAGGTCACCGAGCTGAGCGCGCCCGGCAGCCGGGTGTCGGCGGAGGCCGTCGCGCATCGCGACGAAAGCAGGCGCGCGGAGATGCGGGAGCGGTTCGAGAAGTTCGCCGACCAACTCGGCTTCGACCGTCGGATCGACATCGGTGAGCTGACCTACAACGATCCGAACCGGGCGGATCTCGTCGAGTGGCTCAACGCCCACGGCTGGACGGCCTCGGGTGTGCCGTCGGTGGATGAGATGCGCCGGCTGGGCCGGTGGGTCGACATCCCGATGGGTGACCAACCGAACGCGTTCGCCACCTTCGTCACCGGCGAGCGACTCGGGTCGCGGTAGCAGCGCTACCACATCGACGCTGCGGTCGGAGGTACCCCGCGAAACGGCGACCCGGTGCGCAGAGTCGGTGAGCCATACGCAGACTCGGCACCCTTGACCGGCGTGATCGGCCGACCGTCGCGCTGGTTACGATGGCCAGCGCCGGGTGGACTGCTGATCACCCGCCCATCGGAAGGCCGGAGAAAGGGAAGCTCATGCCCGGAGTTGCGGATCGTGTCATCGTCGTCACCGGCGCCGGAGGTGGTCTGGGCCGCGAGTACGCCCTGACGCTGGCCCGCGAGGGCGCCAGCGTGGTGGTGAACGACCTCGGCGGGGCGCGCGACGGCACCGGTGCCGGCCATTCGATGGCCGATCAGGTGGTCGCGGAGATCAAGGACGCCGGGGGCCGCGCGGTGGCCAACTACGACAGCGTGGCCGAAGCCGAGGGCGCCGAGAACATCGTCAAGACCGCCCTGGACGAGTTCGGCAAGATCGACGGTGTCGTGAGCAACGCCGGAATCCTGCGGGACGGCACATTCCACAAGATGCCGTTCGAGAACTGGGATTCGGTGCTCAAGGTCCACCTCTACGGCGGCTACAACGTCATCCGGGCCGCCTGGCCGCACTTCCGCGAGCAGAGCTACGGCCGCATCGTGGTCGCCACCTCGACCAGCGGCCTGTTCGGCAACTTCGGGCAGGCCAACTACAGCGCGGCCAAGCTCGGCCTGGTCGGCCTGATCAACACGCTGGCCCAGGA
>JAGQTW010000335.1 GCA_020438785.1 Mycobacterium sp.
ACTGCGCCAACAGCTGGCCGATGTCACGACTGACGGTGGCGTTGTCCCCGGCGACGCTGCCGAAGATGGGTTCGGTTTATGACATCGCCCTGGCCTGTGCGGTGCTGTCGGCCAGCCGCAACAAGACGTGGTATCGGCTGGAGAAGACGGTGCTGCTGGGGGAGTTGGCCCTCGACGGTCGGGTGAGGCCGGTGCACGGGGTGCTGCCAGCGGTGCTGGCCGCCAAACGGCAGGGCTGGCCAACGGTGGTGGTGCCGGTCGGCAATCTGGCCGAGGCCAGCCTGATCGACGGGATCGACGTCTTCGGGGTGTCCACGCTGCGCCAATTGCAGCGCTGGCTGGCGGGTAACGGCCAACTCGAGGACCGGGTCGAAGCGCCCCAGCCGGCGAGCGATCCGTTCCCGGACCTGTCCGACGTGATCGGCCAGAGCCAGGCCCGATTCGCCGTGGAGGTCGCCGCGGCGGGTGCCCACCATTTGATGATGACCGGGCCGCCGGGAGTGGGTAAAACCATGCTTGCGCAACGACTTCCGGGACTGCTACCCACCCTGACCGAATCCGAGGCACTGGAGGTGACAGCCATTCATTCGGTTGCCGGGCTGCTGTCGAACACCACCCCGCTGATCACCCGCCCACCGTTCATCGCGCCGCACCACTCCTCGAGCGTGGCGGCGCTGGTCGGTGGCGGCTCGGGGATGGCTCGGCCAGGCGCGGTCAGCCGGGCGCATCGCGGTGTGCTTTTCCTCGACGAGTGCGCCGAGATCGGGACCGGCGCCCTGGAGGCGTTGCGAACTCCATTGGAGGACGGCAACATCCGGCTCGCCCGCCGAGACGGTGTCGCCTGCTACCCCGCCCGCTTCCAACTCGTGCTGGCGGCCAATCCGTGCCCGTGCGCACCGGCCGATCCGAAGGACTGCATCTGCTCGTCACAGCAACGGCGACGGTATCTGGGTAAGCTGTCCGGCCCGTTACTCGACCGCGTCGACCTGCGGGTGCAGATGCACACCGTGCGGGCCGGTGCGTTCGCCGACGAATCGGCGGAGAGCACCGCCGATGTCCGAGCCCGCGTCGGGCGCGCGCGTGCCGCCGCCGCCGAGCGCTGGCGACCGCACGGATTCACCACCAACGCGGAGGTGACGGGGGCCCTGCTGCGCAAGCGCTTTCGGCTGAGCGCTCCGGTGATGGCGCCGCTGAAGGCCGCCCTGGAACGCGGCCTGGTCAGCATCCGGGGCGTCGACCGCTCGACTCGGGTCGCGTGGACGCTGGCCGACTTGGCGGGGCGCGCCACACCGAATCGGGACGACGTCACGATCGCGCTCAGTTTCCGGGGCGCCGAGGTGGTCGGCGGATGACCGACCACGAGGCGTTGCGGGCGTGGGCCTACCTGTCCGCTGTGGCCGAACCGCCGTGCCGGGAGTTGGCAGCGCTGGTTGCCGCCGCCGGCGCGGTCGAGGCCGCGCAGCGGGTGCGTCGCGGCGCGGTGTCACCGGCGTTGGCCGAGCGAACCGCCGCCCGGCGCGAACTCGACACGGCTACAACAGACCTCGAGATGTTGGATCGGCGCGGTGGCCGGCTCGTCACACCCGACGACGAAGAGTGGCCGCGGCTGGCGTTCGCGTCCTTCGCCGGTGCCGACCTGCGGGCCAAACCGACCGGTATCGCGCCGTTGGCGCTGTGGGTGATCGGGCCGCAGCGCCTCGACGAGATTCACCACCGGGCCGCCGCGATCGTCGGCACCAGGGCGGCCACCGCCTACGGGCAGCACGTCGCCGGTGAACTCGCTGCCGGGTTGGCTGAGCATGACGTCGGCATCATCTCCGGCGGGGCGTTCGGCATCGATGGCGCGGCGCACCGCGCCACCCTCGCGGCCGACGGCGCCACGGTTGCGGTCCTCGCCGGGGGCATCGACGTCCTCTACCCGGCCGGTCATTCCGCGTTGCTGCACCGCATCGCCGGCGCGGGCCTGCTGGTCACCGAGTATCCGCCCGGGGTCCGGCCGGCGCGCCACCGCTTCCTGACCCGCAATCGGTTGGTCGCGGCGCTGAGTTCGGCCACCGTGGTCGTCGAGGCCGGCATCCGCAGCGGTGCGGCCAACACCGCGGCGTGGGCGCGGTCGCTGGGTCGGGTGGTGTGCGCGGTGCCCGGGCCGGTGACCTCGTTGGCCTCGGTGGGTTGTCATGTGCTGCTGCGCCAGGGCGCACAACTGGTGACCCGCGCCGACGAGGTTCGCGAACTGGTCGGGCGGATGGGTGAGCTCGCCGACGAGCCCACCCGGCCCAACACGGCCCTGGACGACCTGGATGACGCCGAGCGGCAGGTGTACGAGGCGCTGCCGGCGCGCGGTGCGCGCACGGCCGACGAGATCGCGGTCAGCTCCGGTCTTCCGGTTGCCGCCGTACTTGGTTCGCTCGCCATGCTGGAGATCGCCGGTCTGGCCCAGCGCCACGAGGGGAGGTGGCGGTTGGTCCGTAGGCCCGGCTCGGTCGCCTGATCTCGCCGGATCGGGTGACACCGGCGGCGTCGGTGCGGACAATGTTGATGCCGAGATGATTGCGTGCGGTACGACATGCCGGCGGGCACCCGGGGGAAGGCGCGGCCGATGGACAGCTCCCGCTCCAGCCCCAGGCTGGCTGGATGGGGCCGTGCCGCCGCCGTGGCCGTGCTGCTGGTCGCCGCCTTGAACTGGATTGGCTGGGCGACGGGTTCTTCGGCTCTCACGCGGTTGAACCGTTCCTGGCCGCACCTGCTGCCGTGGGCCGCGCTGTGGTTGGCCGCCCTGGCGGTCGCGGTCCTGCTGCAGTCGGGTCAGCCGCCACGGGCACGGGTCTGGCTGGGCCGCGGTGTGGGGATCGCGGTGGGTGCCGGGGCCGCGGTGGTGCTGGTGGTGGGTTCGGGCATGCCGTCGTCGGCCGGCCTGGATCAGGTGTGGTTCGGCGAGGCGGTGCGCACCCTGCACTCGTCGCCACCCGGCCGGCCGACGCTGCAGACGGCGGCCACCGTTCTACTTCTGGCAGCGGCCGTCGCAGCGACTCGAGTAGAGCGCTGGTGGGCGGAACTGGTGTGGGTGGTCGGCGTCATCGGCGCGTTGCTGATCACGGTGACGTCGATCGCGGCCTACCTGTTCGACGCCCGATCACTGATGTACCTCGCGTTACCTGGGGCGATCGCCTCGCTGCTGCTCGTCGTGGCGTTGTCGGCCGCGCGCCCGGATCGGCCCCCGATCGGGTGGCTGCTCGCCCGACCGGACCGGGAGGCACTGCTGCGGTTGTACGGGCTGGCCGTCGGCTACCCGATCGTCGTCGCGCTGTTGCGGGTGACCTTTCTGGCCCTGGGCCGCAGCGAAAGGGCGGCATTCGCGCTGTCGGTGCTGGTGTGCACCGGGCTGGCCGCGGTGATCGGGTTCCGCCTGCGCCGCGGCGAGCAGGATCTGCTGATCGAGAAGGAGCAGCTGGCGCGGGAGCGCGCCGAAGCCGAGATGCGCTACCGGATGTACGCCGACAACGCGGTGGACATCATCATCCACCTTCGCGACATCAAGGTGGTGTGGGTCTCGCCGTCGGTGGAGCCGGCGTTAGGGGGACCGGCGCAGCGATGGCTCGATGTGGATTTCAGCCGCTACGTCCATCCCGACGATCTCGCCGCACTCGCAATTGCCCTGAAGCGCATCGCCGGGGGCGAATCGGTCCAGGAACGGTTCCGGGTCTGTTCCATCGATGGCGAATACCACTGGGTCGACGGACACGGAAAGCCGCACGTGGACGCCGAGGGCAATCCCGATGGCCTGATCGCGGCGTTGCGGATCGTCGACGACCGGGTCGCGGTCGAGCAGCAGCTCGAGAAGCTGGCGCGGTTCGACACCCTGACCGGGTTGGCCAACCGGGGTGAGGCGATCGCCCGGCTCGAGGCCGCCCTGGAGCACCCGCCGGCGTTCGGCGTGCACATCGGCATCATCTTCTGCGACGTCGACCACTTCAAGGAGATCAACGACACCTGGGGGCACGGCATCGGCGACACCGTGCTGGCCACGCTGGCGAGCCGCATCCGCGAATCCGTCCGTCCGGGGGACACGGTCGGTCGCACCGGGGGCGACGAGATGATCGTCGTGCTGCCCGGCGTCCGCAGCATCGACGAACTGGCCGACCTCAGCGAGGAGATCCGTTCCCGCGCAGCCCAACCCATCCACGAGGCGGGCAAGACGATCAACGCGACCCTGAGCATCGGCGCCACCGTCGCCGTTCCCGGAGAGACCGTGTCCTCGGTCATGGCCCGCGCCGACGACGCGATGTACCAGGCCAAGCTCGGTGCCAGGAACACCGTTGTCCTGATGGAGCCCGGTGCGGGATCACCCTCGGGCGCGGGCGTCTAGATGTCGTAGCCGGAGGGCGCTCCATCCGCCCCGGAGGACACCAGGTCGCCCCGGGCGGGCTGGGCCGGGGTGCTCAACGCCTGCATGCGCTCGCTGTAGGCCGGGCGCTGCCGCACCTTCAGCGGCCACCAGAACCAGGGACCGAGGATCGCCGCGATCGAGGGCGTCATCAGCGATCGCACGATCAGCGTGTCCAACAACAGGCCGATACCGATCGTCATGCCGCCCTGGCCGACGTTGAGCAGGTCACCGGAGATCATCGAGCCCATTGTGAAGGCGAATACCAGCCCGGCGGCGGTCACCACGGTGCCGGTGCTGCCCATCGACCGGATGATGCCGGTGTTGATGCCCGCGCCGATCTCCTCTTTGAAGCGGGATACCAGGAGCAGGTTGTAGTCACTGCCGACGGCCATCAGGATGATCACCGCGAACGCGAGGACGATCCAGTTCAGTTCGATGCCCACGAGGCGTTCGAAGACGAAAACCGAGATGCCGAACGCGGCGCCGAGTGAGATCACGACGGTCCCGACGATCACCATCGACGCCACCAATGCGCGCGTGATGATCAGCATCACGATGAAGATCAGTGTCAGCGCGGCGAACGCGGCGATCATGGTGTCGTATTTGGCGCCGGCCTGCACGTCGCGGTAGGTGGCCGCGGTGCCGGTCAGGTAGATGTCCGCCCCGGCGAGATTGGTGCCCTTGACGGCCTCGTGTGCGGCGGTCAGTTGATCGTCGACGACCGAGATGCCTTCCTCCGAAGCCGGATTCACATCATGGGTGATGATGAACCGGGCCGCCTTACCGTCCGGGGACAGGAACAGCTTGAGACCCTTCTGGAAGTCGGGGTTGGCGAACACCTCCGGCGGCAGGTAGAAATAATCATCGCTCTTCGATGCGTCGAACGCCTCGCCCATCGCGGTGGCGGTGTCGGTCATCTGCTGCATCTGCACGATCAGTCCGTCGAAGCTGCTGTGGATGGTCTGCAGGGTGCCCTGCATGGCGGTGGCCGTCGCGATGATCGGTGGGAACTGCTCGACCATCCGCGGGACCAGGGCGTCGATGTCGCCCATGCCGTTGACCATCTTGTCCATCCCGTCGACCATCGCGCTCATATCGGTCTGCAGGCTGGCCATGTTGTCGCTGAACGTGTTCACACCGTCCATGGCGTCGAACGCCGAGCGCACGCCCCAGCACGCCGGGATGTTGAAGCAGTGCTCGTCCCAGTAGAAGTAGTTGCGGATCCCGTGCACCGCGTCGTCGAAATCGGCGATGTGGTCCCGCATCTGGTCGAGCGTCACCTTCATGGTGTTCATGTCGGCGACGCTGCGATGCGCCGAGTCGACCATTCCGTTGGCCGAGCCGACCGTGGTGTGCATGGCCTCGGAGAACTTCACCATCAGGGCCTGCATCTGCGTCATCGACGCGATCATGCCGCCCATGTCGTCGGACATCTTGCTGATGTCACCGACCCGTTCGGAGAGGAACTGCAGGTTCTGCGTGATCGGCACCGACGCCATGCTGACCTGGTAGGGGATCGAGCTGTGCGCGATGGGCGAGCCCAGTGGGCGGGTGATGCTCTGCACCATCGCGATGCCCTCGATCCGAAACAGCGCCTTGGCGATCCGGTCCAGGACGATCATGTCGGTGGGGTTGCGCATGTCGTGGTCGGATTGGATGGTCATGATGTCCGGATTGAGTCGTGCTGTGCTGAAGTGCTTTTCGGCTGCCGTATAGCCCACGTTGGCCGGCACATCGGCGGGGATGTAGCGCCGGTCGTCGTAGCTGGTCTTGTAGCCGATCATCGCCAGCAGGCCGAGCAGGACGATGCTGGTGGCGGCGGCGAGGATGGGTTTGGGCCACCGGACCGTTGCCGTGCCGACCTTGCGCCAGCCCCTGGTCTTCATCATCCGCTTGGGGTCCAGCAGGCCGAACCGGCTGCCGACCACAAGGATCGCCGGGGCGACGGTCATGGCCGCTGCGACGACGATGATCAGGGCCAGCGCCGACGGGTAGGCCAGCGAGTTGAAATAGGACAGCCGGGTCAACCGCAGGGTCAGCATGGCACCGGCGATCGTCAGCCCCGACCCCAGGATGACGTGCCCCACCCCGTGGAATGCGGTGTAGTAGGCCGACTCCGGATCCTCACCGTTCTGCCGGGCCTCGTGGTAGCGGCCGATGAGGAAGATGGCGTAGTCGGTGCCCG
>JAGQTW010000336.1 GCA_020438785.1 Mycobacterium sp.
ACGGCGACGGCGCCTGCCCACCCGAAGACTGCGGCGGGCCCGCCGGCTATGCCGATCTGCTGCAAGTGCTCGCCGATCCTGCCGACCCCGAGCACGCGCACGCGCGGAGCTGGGTGGGTAACCGGTTGCGGCCGTTCGACCGTGCCGCAACCGATGTGCGGGTTCGCAGGGTAGTCGGCGAGGTGCCCGGGAGCGTGCGGCTGCTACTCGATCTGCTCACCGACGGGGTGAAGCTCACTCCGGGTGGGCGGCTCCCCCGGACAGTGGTCCGCGCCATGCAAGCACATCGCCCGCATTGGTATCTGCTCGACCGGCCGGCCGCTATCGAGGACGACCTGCCGCCACTCGCGGCGCTGCACGGTCTGCTCCGCGGTGTCGGGCTGCTGCGGCTGCGCCATGGTGTGCTCACCCCCACCCGCGCCGCCGGCGACGATCTCGCCGTCGTGCGCCGACTGAGGTCGGCGTTCGAGCCCCACACCTTTGCCACCGAGATCACCGAGCTGACGGTCGGGGTGCTCGCCGCGCATGGACCGCTTGCACTGACAGCGCTCGGGAAGGGAGTGAATGAGCAACTGGGATATGGCTGGCAACGCGACGGACGGCCCATCGACGTGCAGGACGTCCGGATGGCGATCGTCCAGCAGTCCCCGACCATGGCGGGGCTCGACCTGATCGACAACACCGACTGGCACCGATGGGCCGCGGGCGCCTCGGCCTTCACACTGCTTCCCGGCGCCGCCATGCTCGCCGAGATCTGGACCGACGACGACGGGTGACGCAAGCCACCGGAGCGAAGACCGGGGCGACCATCTGACCAGCCGACACGACGGGACGGACTCGGGATGATCGCCGATCGGCTATCATTACCGGCATGACGACGATGGGTCCCACCACTGCCGGGTATGTTGACCGGCTCGCCGGGAACCTTCTCAAGATTGCCCGCGCGAAGGCCGGGATGTCACAGCGTGAACTCGCTCAAGCCGCGGGTGTCGCACAATCGACCATCGCACGGATCGAATCCGGCAGCCGCCAACCCTCCCTGCCGGTGCTGGCCAGAATCCTCGCAGCGGTCGACTTGGACATGCGAATCACGTTGTCCGACTACGGCTCCCACGATGACACACTCGACAACGCAGCCGCGCGTCTCTCGGCCGCCGAGCACACCCGACGCCGCAGCGCCCAAGACCGATTCGCCGCCGGGCAATTCGTCACTACTACCGGTCGATGACTCGCGAAGTCGGATTCGACCCGGTTCACATCATCGAAGTTCTCACCCGCCACCACGTCGAGTTCGTTCTCGTGGGCGGCTATGCCGCCATGCTCTATGGCGCCCGCCGCCCGACCTATGACATCGACATCACGCCGTCGATGGCCCGTGCAAACCTTCAGCGGCTGTCCGACGCGCTGCGCGAACTCCAGGCCGGAATTCGTATCGACGACCTCGACGATGCGCTGCCCTTCGGCAGCTCAGCGGAATCGTTACGTGGCATACAGATGCTCAACCTTCGCACTCCGAGTGGAGACTTGGACATCACCTTCGCGCCCGCCGGCTTCCCGGATGGCTACACGGCACTGCGGCCGGGAGCCCACCCCTACACGGTCGGGAGCCTGACCATCCAGGTCGCCGACCTCAACGACGTCATCAAGTCGAAGGAAACCGCGGCGCGACCCAAAGACCTTGACGCACTCCCAGAGCTCATCACGCTCGCCCGAACCTACGAACCGCCGACGTAGCGCGGTGTAGCACAACTGGCTACGCTACCGCGATGAGCAGGACCATTCCGCAACGCGAACTGCGCAACGACAACGC
Organism: Mycobacterium sp.; assembly: GCA_020438785.1. Classification (GTDB taxonomy): domain Bacteria; phylum Actinomycetota; class Actinomycetes; order Mycobacteriales; family Mycobacteriaceae; genus Mycobacterium. Next base: position 1,811 of record JAGQTW010000336.1, read on the forward strand.
CGGGGTCATCGCCGCCGTCGCTGCCGGCGAGACGTTCATCGTGACTCGCAACGGCGAGCCGGTTGCGGAGTTGCGCCCGATCCGACCAGGCCGACGCACCTTCGTGACCCGCGACGAAGTGCTGGATCCCACCGGCGCCACGGTACGTATCGACCCCCGCCGATTCCGCGAGGACCTCGACCGGTCAATCGACCAGGTCTGGTGACATGACCTCCGGTCGTGATCGACTGGCACGACCCCGCCATTGCCACCGCCCTGCCCGCCGAGATCGCGATCTCCGCCATCACCGCTGCCGAGTTGGGCGCCGGCCCGCTGCTCGCGGGCGACGCGATCGAGGCGGCCAGGCGCCAGACGCGGTTGCAGGAGGTTGAGACGCTGCTCGAGCCGATTGCATTCGACGCGGCGGCCGCACGCAGCTACGGGCTTATCGTCGCTGCTGTGGTCCACGAATGACGAAGGCCGCGTAGCAGATTCGCCGATCTATTGATCGCCGCTACAGCGCATGCCAATAATCTGGATCTCTACACGCGCAACGCCGAGGACTTCGCCGGGCTGGCAGGCCTGGTCCGCGTCATCGGCATCTGAACCGGCAGCGCTGAGCGACAACGGGGCCGCGGGATCTGCGGGAAAAGCCTGCCCATCGAGCGGCTCCCTTCGCGATAATGCAGACGATGCCGCTATACACCGACGGGCCCACAAGGGTGGGGCATGGCTGAGGACCGCGTCGACCCGCTGCTGCTCGGTCAGCGGGTGGTCGCGATCCTGGAAACCGGGCTGCGCACCGCCACGTACAAGCTGGCGACGTTGATGGCGCTGATCGACCAGTGCATCGAGAACCTGCCCGAGGATCCAGCAGAGCGTTTGACGGTGCCGATACCCGACCTCGCCCGCCGCGTGCTCGAGATCTACTGGCGTCAGGTGCGGCCGTTCGACGGCCATGAGCTGCGGCAGTCGACGCAGTCGCGGGCCCGTATTCTGCTGGCGGCCAACGCATTGCGGGCTGCCGCAGACAGGGATGCGCGAGGCGTCTCGGTGGACATCGCTGCGCCGCGGGCACCTGCCGCCTATGCCGCGACGATCGACGAAATCACGCTGTGTCTGGCCCGGCAGCCACTTCATCGGCTGCAGCGGCTCCCCGGATCCGAGACATCCGACTGGTTTTCTTTACGACGACTCGCAACTGCACGACCAGGTGAGCAGATCGACATTGCGATCGCACGGCGACGCGATCGTACTCAAACCCGGAGTTGCGCAGGGCCTGGCGCGATTGGCGGGCTTGCTCAAGCCGGCCCTGGAGATCATGTGGGTTGATGATGTGCGGCGCATGAACAAGTTCCTGCACGCGGCGGTGCCGGACGTGGCCGGACATCTGTTCGGCCGGGAGCGCACCGCGCTTAACCCGGTTCGAGAGCCCTTCAAGGATGCCTTTGGCTCGCATTGCTTCTACTGCGGCACGCACCTTCCGGCGAACAATCCCATCGATCACGTGCTGCCGTGGTCGCTGGTGGGGATCGACGGACTGGCCAATCTCGTGCTGGCCTGTGTGCGGTGCAACGGCGACAAGAGCGGGGCGCTGCCGGCGATCGGAATCGTGGACCGAGTCCTGGACCGGGACCAACAGGTGTTGGAGGACATCGCGTCGGCGATCCAGTGGCCCACCCAACGCCCTCGAGTCGTGGCCGCGGCCCGCGGAATCTACCGGGGACAGCCACCAGATGTACCGACGTGGTCTGGGTACCGGCACACGGTTCGGCTCGACATCAGCTTTCCGCCCAGCTGGTTGAGCACCGGGTGATCAGGAGCCCGCAGCCCTGTGCCCGCATCACCCCACCGCGCATCTGCCCATAATGGGATAATGGGATTAGACTGGCGGGATGTCCGAACCAGCACTCATCGAAACCGACTCGCGCAGTCGCGCAGTCCTACCCGGCCTCCCTAATCGACGCTTTGTGATGCGCGTGAACGACGACGGCAGCATCCTGCTGCAGCCCGCTCGCATCGTGACCGACGCTCAGCAAGACTACGACTCCGATCCGGAACTGCGCGATCTCCTCGCCAGAGCAGCTGCCTCCCCGACCGTCCGCCGGGCGCGCCAACGCCGCTAGATGAGCGCCGCTGCCGAGTACTCACAAGTCGCAGACGCCCAACTCGACGCGCTGGAAGGTGGCCCGGACGCCGACCTGTACAACGCCATCCTCGACACGATCGACTTGATCTTCCGTCTGCCCGGTCAGGCCCAGGCTCTCTCGACGGCGATCACCACCGCCGACGGGATTCGGATGCGGCTCCCCGTGATCGGCCACCCACCCTACAAGGTCTTCTGGTCCACGGACGGTCCCCGAATCGAAGCGATCTTCCCGCATCCCTAGCCCACAACGCCGGTCACCGCCGCGCGCTCGACTCGGTCACATCCGGGACTCGCCGGGAGCATGATCTCCCGGCCGAAACATCATTCGCGGGTGTCACGTATCGCGTGGACCGGCCACGAGTGCGGCACACCCTTCAACTGGTGGCTGCCCCGGTCATCGAACTCGATTCTGGACCCGAGAACGAGAGCCGGGATAGCGCCCGACACCAGCACTTCACTCGGCTCAGCGAGACCCATGATGCGCGCCGCGATGTGTACCGCGATGCCGTGCACATCCCCGTCGGTCACTTCGACCTCGCCGGTGTGTAGACCGGCGCGGATACTCAGGCCGACGTCCTGGACCGCGTCGCGGATGGCACACGCGCATTCGATCGCCCGCGCCGGTCCATCGAATGTCGCCAACGCTCCGTCGCCGGTGAACTTCACGACGGAGCCGCGGGCGCTGGCGACATGGCGCTCCACGATGCGGTCGTGGGCGTCGAGGACCGTCGCCCAGGCCTGATCCCCCAACGCCGTTGCGCGCTCGGTGGATCCGACGATATCGGTGAACAGCACGGTGGACAGGACGCGATTGGTGGGTGCCGCGCGGCGGCTTCCGGTGATGAACGGCTCGATCTCGTCGAGCACCCGGTCGGCGTCACCGGCGAACCACACGTGATCGTCCCCGTCGAACTCCACGAGGCGCGCGTTCGGGATGCGGTCGGCGACATCCCGTGCGTGTTGGGCGACGACGTGGCGGTCTCCGCGGCGGTGCAGGACGAGGGTGGGCGCCTGGATGCTCTCGAGCACGGGCCGAAGGTCGGTGTGCAAGAAGAGGTCCAGGATCTCCTTGAAGTAGCCGGGGCCGCCGGCCAACCGCTCACAACGGGCCCACCACCGCTTCTTGGCGGCATCGTCCGCCCAACTCGGTGCCAGGCGGTCGACCACCGCACCGGTGCCGACGGTGTCCAGATAGCCGTCGAGGTATCTGCGAAGCGTCGCCTCGGGCATGCCGAACGGGTGGTCGTCCGCGCGCTCGTAGCGGGCGAAGGGGGCCCACAGCACCAGCGAACGCACCCACTCGGGGCGGGTGGCGCTCAACAGCATGGCGGGGAGAGCGGACTCGGCCATGGCGAAGACCGACACGCACTCGCTGCTGGCGGCCTCCAGGACGGCGGCGAGGCCGTCGGTCCACGACTGCATCGCGGCGCGGGCGCTGATCGGAACCGCGTCGGAGCTGCCCATCCCGAGGAGATCGGTGGCGATCAGCCGACCGAACGAGGCCAGCCGGCGCAGGTGCCGGGCGACGGTGGGCTCATCCCACAGCAGGTCGATCGGATAGGTGGCGGTCGGCACGAACAGCACGTCGGGTTCGCCGTCACCGACGACTTGATAGGCGAGGTGGACGTCGCCGTCCCGCGCGTAGACGGTGTCGGGCGCAGCCACCATTCCTCCAGCATGCCACCGGTGGTCGGTGACGGCGACAGCCAATCTGAGCCCCACCCCCTCACAGCCCGACCGCGACCTCCAGGTCCTTCAGCGAGGTCTCCAGGTGGCCGAGCAGGCGCTGCAGGTGCGGCACGGCGCGACGGCAGCCGACCAAGCCGAAGTCCAGGCTGTCGGCGCTGGTGGCCAGCGTGA
>JAGQTW010000337.1 GCA_020438785.1 Mycobacterium sp.
CGGTGAGCCACGACATCGCGGCCACGTCGGCGCGCCTGCATGCGGCGCTCGACGACCTGAACCGACAGATCGCACCGCTCCAGCAGCTGTGGACCCGCGAGGCCGCCGCCGCCTGTCGCGCCGAACAGGAGCGCTGGCAGCAGGCTGCCGCCGCGTTGCACGACATCCTCGTCGGCCTCGGCAACGCGGTACGCGAAGGCGCCGCCGATGTTGCCGACTCGGACCGACGTGCCGCGCGGGCGTGGGGCTGAACGGCACGTCGTGAACTCTGTGCGGTCCCGGCGGAGGAGAGCCGTCGGGGCCGCACAGTCATCCTCGCGCTACGATCCGCGCATGCGGGGGACTGCCGCGCTCAGCGCGATCATCATCACGGCCGCCACGGTGGTGGGCGGCGCTGCCTGCTCATCGGTCAAGCCGCCCGAGCCGACCGCCCCCACCGGTGCAGCAAGCTCCAGCACCTCGGCGGCGCCGATCGGCACGCAGGTGGGCGTGGCCGGCGAAAAGATGACCATCACCAGCGGCGACAGCACGGCCGCCTACACCGTCGACAACCTACAGCCGGTGCCGCCCAACGCGTCGGTGCTCCCGGCCAAGGGCACCATGTACGCGGTCGACATCACGATCGCGGCCGAGACCGGCACCACCGCCGTCAACGGATTCTGGTTCGTGGCCCGCACGGCCAACGGGGACACCATCGCCCCGACCGTGGGCGCGGTGAACCCCGGCATCACCTCCGGCCAGCTGCCCGCGGGCCAGAGACTGGCCGCACACCTGGCGTTCGACGTCCCGGCCGGGGAAGCGATCGTGCAGATCACCCTGCGCGACCCGAAGGGCAAGCCGCTGGCCGCCTGGTCGTTCGCCTGAGCGCGGCGATCAGTCTGGGAGGACGCGGATTTCGTCGCCCAGCTGGTAGCCGGCCGCCAGCGGCAGGGTGTCGCCGCTCCAGAACATGCCGGGGTCGAACCAGTTCTCGTTCTTCTCGGTGCGCAGCAGTCCCATCTCCTCGTAGGTGATGGCCACCGTCTCCGCGCAGTAAGCGGTCTCCAGGCCGACCTCGCGCCGTTCTGACTTTCGGCGTTCGGCCGACTCGCGAACTCTCCTGTGCAGGAACGGGATTCCGCGTGTCCAGTCACTGACTGTGGGGATGCGGCCGCGCAGCCAGCGACCGGTCAGTCGTGCGGTGGTGGGAAACGGGGTGCCGTCCATCCGGGCAACCACCTTGAGCAGCCGGTCCTCCTGTTCCCGGCTGGCCGGGGGAGTTAGCTGGCGCAGCCAGCAGCGCTGCCCGTAGGTCGTCAGCCACTGCTCGACGGCCTGGCGGGCGTCGTTGAGCTGCACCCCGCGGTGATTGGTGCCCGTCCACAGGTCGATGAGCTTGTGTCCCAGCTCGGCATGCCACATCAGCGGTGGCAGGTCGTCGATGGCCACCGTCATCCCGACGTGGTTGATCGGCGCGTTCGTCAACGTCTGGATCGCCCGGTCCGGGCCGGACCCGCCGCGGAACAGCCAGACGTCGCCGGTGCGGGTCTCGTCCAGCGCCTGCGTCAGCGACACGGTGTGCTCGGTCACCAGCGCAGCTTAATGTGGTCTCCCATGCGCAGTATCTGGAAGTGGATCGGCCTGGCCGGCGCGGCCGGGGTGGTCGCCGGCGGGGTGCTGGTCGCGCGCGACCAGCGCCGACGAAACGCCTACACCCCCGACGAGATCCGCGGCCGGCTGCACCAGCGCCTCGCCGAGGCCGAGGCGAAGGCACAGGCACGCGCGCGCGTTGAGTCAGAACCCACGCAGAGGAATGCCGAGTAACCCGCTGCGTGGTTTCTGAATCAACGCTGAACGGTGACGGCGAAGAGCCGGTGGGTGCCGGCGAAACCCTTGAGCTCGGCGTCGCGGCCGCCGTCGAACTGCTGCTCGTCGCCCACGGCGTTGCGCACCGGTTCGCTGACCAGGATCTCCCCGCCGTCGGCCTTCCCGGCGACGCGGGCGGCCATCGCCACGTTGCGGCCGAACAGGTCGTCGCCGCGGCGCACCGATTTACCCATGTGGATGCCGATCCGGACCCGAATGCTGTTGTTGCGCAGCCTCTTCGCATCGCGCTGCAGCGCGTGCTGCATCGCCACCCCGCAGCGTACCGCGGCGGCCGGGTCGGCGAAGGCCACCATGAAGCCGTCGCCCTGGCTCTTGACCACGTGGCCGTCGTTCGCGCGGACCAGCCGGCGCACCTGGCGGTCGTGGGCCTCGATCACCTTGACGAACGAGCGGTCACCGATGCGTTCGTTCAGCGCGGTGGACTCCTCGATGTCGGAGAACATGATCACCACCTTGCCGTCGGGGGCGAGCCGGGCCAGATCGGGTCGCTCCACGTCGGCCCAGTCGGCGAGTTCCTCGATGGACGTGCGCACCGCGCCGCCGAAGCCCTGGCTGCGAACCAGGTTGGCGGTCTGCCATACGGTCTTGACCGCCTCGCGGCCGCCGGTCCACAGCAGGTTGCGGGTGTCGAGGCGCTGTTGGAGTTCATCGGTCTCCTGCTGGCTGCGCTGCAGGCGCGACCACAGCACCCACAGCGCTACCGCCTCGGCCACCACCAACGCGGCCAGCACCCCCACCGCGATCGTCCAACCCACGCGTACGCCGCCCTCTCGTCGGGAATCCTGAACAGATGATGCCCCCCTACTACGAGAGCAGGTTCATCCGAGCCAACCATCCCGACCGTCCGCAGGCGGTCTGGCTGCGCTGGACACTGCTGTACCCGCAGCCGGGGGAGTCGGTGGCCGATGTGTGGGTGATGGTCTTCGACCCTGACGGCGGCGGCAACCGCGCCGTCAAACAGCCGCACCCCGTCGGGGTCGCGGACTACCGCACCGAGCCCTGGTCGGCCCGCATCGGCGAGAGCGCGATCGACGACGTATCGGCAGGCGCGACGCTGGCCGGGGCCAGCTGCGAGCTGGCGATTTCACCGGGGCCGGAGCCCGCGGTGAAGCTGCTCACCGACCGGTCGTACCGAGCGAAATTCCCGACGGCCAAGACGCAGGTGCGTCATCCGCTGGCCCGCTTCGACGGGACCGTCACCCTCGGCGACACCACCCTCGCGCTGGACGGCTGGGCCGGCAGCGTCAACCACAACTGGGGCAGTCGGCACACCCCGGCGTACGCGTTCGGGCAGGTGTGCGGGTTCGACGGCGCAGCGCACTCCAGCCTCGAGATCGTCACCGCGCACGCCGCGCTCGGCCCACTGCGGCTGCCCGCGACCACCCTGTTCGTGCTGCGGCACGCCGGCCGGGAGTACGCGGTGCGTTCGGTGTTGGCCGCCCGGCGTACCCGCGGCTCGTACCGACCCTTCACCTGGACGTTCGGCGGGCGGGTCGGCGGTGTCGAGATGCGGGGCGAGATCACTGCGCAACCCGGCGACGTGATCGGGCTGAGGTACACCGACACCAACGGCGGCACCAAGTACTGCTACAACTCCGCGCTGGCGACCTGCCGGGTGACGCTGTCGGGTGCCGGAGTGGCCGAGGAGTTGACGGCCACCCGGCGGGCGATGTTCGAGATCCTGACCGCCGAACCGATCGCCGGGGTGCCGCTGCTCGCATAGCCGGCCGAGCGGCGTCTGAGGGGAGTGCCGTTGTGCCCGGCTAGAGCGACTCTTGCGGACCGGTCAAACAGAGAGTCGCTCAAAGTCGTGCACGAGACGTCTCCCCTCCGGATTGGCCTTTACTCAACCTTGACCTGGTGTTGAATCCGTGTACGCACGATGACGTGCATGACTACGCTTCAAGCGGTGGAGCTGGGGGTTTTGGGGCCTCTGCAGGTCCGGCAAGGGGGCGCCCTGGTCACGATCCCGGGCGCAAAACCCCGCGCGATCCTGACGATGCTCGGGCTGCATGCCGGCTCCGTCGTCTCGGCCGACACGCTCGTCGAGTTGCTCTGGAGCGAGGACCCGCCCCGCACCGCGGCCAAGGCCCTGCAGACCCACATCTCCGCCCTGCGCCGGACCCTCGGCGACGGCTTCGTCATGACCCAGGGCACCGGATGGAGCGTGGCCGGCGCGACGAGTGACGCACAGCGCTACAAGTCGGCAGCCCGGCGTGGTCGTGACGCCGCCGCCGCGGGCGACACCAGCCAGGCGGTCGCCTCCTTCGAGGAGGCACTAGCGCTGTGGCGAGGCATACCCGAGCTGCCCGACAGCCGGCGGGGCACGTCGGAAAAGACGCGGTGGATCGAGGGCCATGCCGCGGTGGTGGAAGACCGGGCCGACGCACTGCTCGCGACGGGCCGCGCCGCGGAGATCATCGGGGAACTCGAATCAGCCGTCGTTGACGCGCCGCTGCGGGAAAGGCGTTGGGCGCAACTGATGCTCGCCCTCTACCGCGCCGGCAGGCAGGGCGACGCGCTCAGCGCGTACCAACGGGCGCGTACCGTGCTCGCCGAGGAACTGGGGGTTGATCCCGGACCGGATCTTCGCCGCCTGGAGGCCGCTGTCATCGCGCAGGACAGCGCACTGGAAGTCCCTGCGGCCCAGTCTGTTTCGTCTGTCGTGCGCGCTGTGACCTTCCTGCTGACCGACATCGAGGGGTCGACGGCGGCGTGGGAGGCCGACGCCGCCGCCATGGCGATCGCACTCGCCCGACACGACGAGCTCGTCGAACAGGTCGTGACGTCACGGGGCGGGCGGCTGATCAAGACTCGCGGCGAGGGTGACGCCACCTTCTCGGTCTTCGACCGGCCGTCGGCCGCCGCCGCCGCGGCCGTCGAGATGCAGGAGGCGATCGCCTGCGAGCCCTGGATACTGAAGGACCCCATGCGAATTCGCGTGGCACTGCATACCGGTGAGGCCGAGTTCCGCGACGGTGACTACTTCGGACGCTCGGTCAACCGCGCCGCCCGATTGCGGTCGCTGGCGGAGGGCGGCCAGATCGTGTGTTCGGGTGCGACCGCCGAACTCGTCATCGACTCGCTGACTGATGATGTCGTGCTCGTCGACCTCGGGACCCGCCAATTGAAAAACCTCGCACGCCCCGAGCACGTCTTCGAGCTGCGACTGCTCACTGCGGACGATCGGCACGACCCGGCCGCACCCGATGCGCCCTTGGAACGCCCCGGCCTACCGGCCGTACTGGCCGGACCCGGACCATTCGTCGGGCGCGGAAGCGAACTCGAATATCTGCAGTCCGCGTGGCAGACCACGCTCGCCGGTGTCACCAACGCGGTCCTGATCGCGGGTGAGCCCGGTGTCGGCAAGACACGTCTGGCCGGTGAATGGTCGCGACAGTCCTACGACCAAGGCGCCGTGGTCCTGTACGGACGGTGTGACGAGGACCTGGGGGCGCCGTACCAGCCGTTCGCCGAAGCGATTCGCGCGCTGGCGCCGTGTCTGGGCGCCAGTCGCCTTCGGGGACTGCGCGCACTGGAAGCGCTGCTTCCCCTCGTGCCGGGGCTGGTCGATCTGCTGCCCGATCTGGCCTCGCCGACGCGCGCCGATCCCGACACCGAGCGCTACGCATTGTTCGACGCCGTCGTCGCGATACTCGGAGTCGCCGCCGCGAGCGCGCCGGTGGTGTTGATCCTCGATGACCTGCACTGGGCGACCAAACCCACGCTGCTCCTGCTGCGGCACCTGCTGCGCTTCGGTGACCAGGCCAAGGTGCAGGTCGTCGCCACCTACCGCAGCACCGACCTGGACCGCTCGCATCCGCTGGCCGCCATGCTCGCCGACCTGCACCGCGATGGCACGGCACATCGGCTGAATCTGTCCGGACTGGACGAGGACGAGGTGAGCGCCTATGTCGCCGAAGCCGGTTACGACGACGAAGAACTGGGCCGGGCCCTGGCGTCGGTGACTGGTGGAAATCCGTTCTTCCTCATCGAGGCGCTGCGCCATGTCGATGAGAGCGGCGGTCAGTGGGACCAGAGCAGCCTGCCGCAAGGTGTTCGCGAAGCGGTGACGCGCCGGCTGTCGCGCCTGGCGCCGGACACCAACAAGGCGCTGGGTGCGGCTGCGGTGGTGGGCAGCCGGTTTGCGTTGGAGTTGGTGGAGCAGGTGGTCGGCGCCGACCTGATCGACGCATTCGACGAAGCGGCGAAGGCCGGCATCGTGATCGAGGAGCCGGGCGGTCGGTACCGGTTCAACCACGCCCTCGTCCGTCAGTCGCTGCTCGCGGAGTTGCCGTCGGTGCGGCGCATGCGACTGCATCAACGCATCGCCACGACCCTGGAGAGCCAGCCGGGTTCGGACGACGAACTGCTCGCCGAGCTGGCGCACCACTACTTCGAGTGCGCCTGGGCCGGAAACGCGGCCAAGGCCGTCGAGTACTGCCGCCGTGCCGCGGACCAGGCAATGATCCGGCTCGCCTACGAGGGCGCCGCAGACCTCTACGACCGGGCCGTGCATGCCCTCGAGGAAATCGACGAAGAGTTGCCTGACCGCGTCGATCAGGCCGCCGAACTCCTGATCGCCCGCTGTGAGGCCCTTCTGGCCGCGGGCGACGTCACCTCGGCGGTGGGCGCCGTCGCGCAGTTGCAGGCGGTGACCGTGGATTCGGAGCGGCTAGCGGCATGGGCGACCTGCTTCGACGGTCAACTTGCGATGTTGACTCACCCGGAACGCCTGGACGAGGTGGAGGCTGCGGTGGCTGCGGCGGCCGTCAAGCTGGCTGAACTCGATGACGCCGCCGGGGAAGCCAAGGCGCACACGGTCCGGGCGGGATGTCTGGCCCGCCTAGGCAGGGTCGGGGACTGCGAGATGGCGCTGGATGATGCGCTATCGGCGGCGCGTCGAGCGGGGGAACACCGTCGCGTGAACGCGGTCCTGGCGGGGGCGCCGCTGGCGGCGTTGTGGGGACCCAACCCAGTGCCGAGGGCGGGCGGGCGGTGTCTGGATGTGGTTCGGCTGCTGCGCATCACCGCCGACTCGCCCGCGGTGGAAGTGACGTCGACCCGGTGCCAGGCTGTATTGGAGGCGTTCCGCGGGCGTGAGGCCGCGGCGCGCCGGATGATCGAATCGGCGCGGCGGATGGTCACGGATAGTGGCCTGCGGCACGCGCTCCTGGAGGTCGAGCAGTTCGCCGGCATAGTTGAGCTGGTCGCCGGCGATCCGGCCGCAGCCGAGCGGTGTCTGCGCAAGGCCTACAACGGTTTCCGTCGTCTCGGGCTTGAGGCCGACGTCGCCGAGACGGCCGCCTTGCTGGGTCGTACCAGTCTGTTGTTGGATCAGGAGGCCGATGCCAGCGAACTGTGCGCCGAGAGTGAACGCCTCGCCGGTGATGCGCTGAAAGCGTCCATCGCCTGGCGCGCGCTGCGGGCGCAACTGCTCTCACGTGCCGGCAACCATGTCGAGGCGCGACAGGTTGCCGAAGCCGCAGTGGCTATGGCTGAGCGCACCGACGGCTTGGTGGACCACGGCGATGCCTGTGTTGCGCTCGCCGTGGTGCTGGGAGCGTCGGGTGACGCCGCCGGGCAGCGAACGGCCGCCGAGCGGGCCGTCGACCTATACGAGCGCAAAGGGGCCGTGGCACTGGCGGAGAAGGCGCGCCAGATGGTGGGAACCGCTGGCGAACGGCAACCGTTACAGCCCGAAGCCACGCCCGTCGAACCGACTAACGCCTGTGCGCAAGCCGGCCTGCGGTTGATCGATGCGGTCAATCGTGAGGCGTGGGACGACGTACACGACCTGTTGGCTCCGTACGTGTCTGTCGAGAGCCGTCGGAGGATCGTCGGATTCCGCCAGAGAAGCATCCCGTCTTCCGAGTGGCCCGACGACATGCGCCGCTACCTGGATGCGGGTCTCGTCCGCTACCACGCATCGGTTCTCGCCGTGCGTGGGGAGCGCCTCGCGCTCTTCCACTTGGAACTCGGCACCACAGATCGGAGTGCGGGGGCAGCGCAGGACGAGATGCTTCAGGTGGGGGTCATTGATGAGATGGGTCGGATAGCGCAACAGGTTAAGTTCGACGTCGAAGACATCGATGCTGCACTTGGCGAACTGGATGTCCTACATGAACGGATTGAACTGCGCTTTCAGGCGCCGATGAACAATGCCGCGTCTCGTGCGTACGACGGCGTGCAAGCCTCTTTCGGCGCGCGCGACCTGCCGGCAATGCGGGAACTGTTCGCCGACGATTTCGAGAGTGACGACCGTCGTCGCACGGTGAATGCCGGGACCCGACGCGGTGCTGACGCATTAGTCGACGATGCGCATGCGAATGTCGACCTCGGCGTGAAGGAAATCGCATCGGAGGTCGTCGCGACGCGGGGCGAGAGACTCGCGCTTCGTCGCGCCCGATACTCCGGCGACGGTCAGCCCGGCTCGTTCTACGTCGATGTTCTCAATGTCATCGAGATCAACAGCGCCGAACGGATCACGGCTCTCGTCGGATTCGAACCCGACGATCTCCAAGCGGCACTTGCCGAGCTCGACCGGCGGTATGTCGCCGGCGAGGCGGCCGCGCACGCGGACGTCTGGTCCATCGTCACTGCGGGCATGGCTGCACTCAATCGGCGCGAACTGCCGCAGACGACGAATGATTGGGCGAACGTCGACCACCGTCGTGTGGCGCTCATGGGGACGGACGACATCTACGCGGTGCTGGGCGCGATGTGGGACTCCACCTCTGAGCTGAACAATTTCATCGCCGCCGTGCACCGCCTGAGTGACCTCGGGGCCCTAGTGACCTGGGTGGCGTACGAGACCGCGCAAGACGGCTTCCGTGCCGAGTGGCGGTTGATCAGCCTCATGACGGTCCGGGGAGGGCTTCTCAGCCGCTCCGAGGTGTTCGACGAGGAAGACCTGGACGCCGCTATCGAACGCTTCGAACAACTGACCCGACCGGCAACGAAGCTGGAGAATGCGGCAACCCACGTGGCAGATCGCTTCCTGGCCCACTTCGCTTCCCGGCAGTGGGATGCCATGGCAGACATGCTGGCCGACGGATTCGACGGTGACGACCGCCGCCCGGTGATTGGATCCGGCATTCGCCCCGGCCGCGACCAGCAGATCGCGGACCTTCAGGTGATCGCCGAATTATGGAGTGCGCAAGCGATATCCACGATCATCGCGACCCGCGGCAGCCACCTGGCGCTGATGCGTTTCCAATTTCTGGCCGGTGAACCAGGACCCCAGGCATTCCTCACCGAGATCCTCGGCGTCGTCGAGACCAACAGTGACGACAAGACCGTGGCCTATGTTGTTTTCGGGCCGGATGACCTGGTGGCGGCGATCGCCGAGCTCGATGCGCGATACATCGCCGGTGAGGCGGCCGCCCACGCCCGCGCGTGGCAAGCTATTGCACAGGTGTACGCCGCAATCAATCATCGGCAAATCCCGGAAACTACAGCTGATTTCGTCGACGTCGATCATCGGCGGCTCGCCGCGATCGGCCGCGGTGATCTGAAGGCTTACCTGGCTGTGGCATACGAAGACTTGGCCGACTCAGTGATCTATGCCGATACGGTCCATGCCTTGAACGATTTCGGTGCTGTTCTCACACATGTTGCTGTGGGAACCTCGCGGGCGGGATTCAGTGCCGACTGGCGGATCACCGGTGTCTGTCTGGTCGAGGGCGATCTGACCAGCAGGTACGAGTACTACGACGAGTCGGAACTCGATGCGGCGCTGGAGCGATTTGGCGAGCTGAGTGGGTCGGTTCCAGGGCTGGAGAACACCGCAGCGCGCGTCTTCCGGCATGTTTGGGCGCACTACGCGGCGCACGACTGGGACGCCGTTGGCGCCACAGTCGCCGACAACTATGTGGGTATCGATCACCGGCGGGTGGTGAGCGCCGAGACGCAACGAGGCCGCGATGTCGTGGTTCGAGATTTGCGAGCAGCTGCCGATGTCGGCTTCACCATATCGATGGTGAGTGCCCTAGCGATCCGTGGTGAGCGACTCGTCCTCGCACGGGTACGCGCTCACGGGCCCGACGTCGAGACGATTCAGAACGATGCCCTCAACGTCGTGGAGGTCGACATGGACGGGCGCATCAAGAACGTCGACACCTACGACCTCGAGGACTTCGACGCCGCCTTGGCCGACCTCGACGCGCGCTATATCGCCGAGGAAGCAGCGCCGTCCGCCAACACGTGGGCGGTCGTCGCGGGTGCCTACGCCGCCATCGGCCGCAACGAGTTCCCTGCCATGACAGCCGACGCGGTGAGCATCGATCATCGTCGGGCGGCGTCCTTTGCCCCCGGCGAACTCCGCGAATACGTCCGCGCGGGTTTCGAATTGGACCAGCGCGTCAGTCCCTACATCGAAGCTGTGCACCGGCTGAGCCGCCTGGGGGCAGTCACCACCCTTGCGGCCAGAGGGGAATCTCGGGACGGCTTCGACGCGGAGTGGCGTGGGGTTGTCATCTCGATCGTGGCCGGCACCCTGATCAGCCGTTGCGAGTTCTTCGACGAGGAGGATCTGGACGCTGCGCTCGCGCGGTTCGATGAACTGCAGTCGGAAGATCAGCAACTCGGGAACCGGGCGAGCCGGGCGATCGAGCAGTATTTTCGACGGCTCCTCGCTCGCGACTGGGCCGCTTTTGACGACGTGCTGGCCGCGGGTTACTACACGGATGATCGTCGCCGTCTCGTCGGTGGCGGAATCCTCGATCGTGGCGCCGAGATGGCGAGCGTACGAGCGCAACTGGACCTCGGTGTCACCCGCGTCATTCCGACCGTGGTGGCGGTCCGTGGCGAACGTCTCGCATTGACCCACCTTCGCTACTCGGGTGACAGTGAGGGCTTTGAGACATTCGTGGCAGAGATGCTGGTGGTCTTCGACTTCAACGCCGAAGGCCGTGCCGTCGCCGCGGTTGCATTCGACGTCGATGACATCGCCGGGGCGACTGCCGAACTCGAGAGGCGATACCTCGTCGGTGAAGCTGCCGAGCACGTACCGGTGTGGTCGGTGATCTCCACGAACTATGCGGCATTGAACGGCGGTCAGCTGCCACCCACGACACGGGACTGGGTGAGTATCGACCACCGCCGCGGAACCGGCTTCGGTGATGGTGAGATGACGGCATACATTCGCTCCGCCAAGGACGTCACTCCCGATCTGTGGACGTCAGTTGGCGCTGTGCATCGGCTGACGGACCGGGGAGCCCTCATCACCCATCTGGCTCACGGAACCTCCACGGACGGCTTTGACGCCGAGTGGCGCGAGATTCACCTACTGACGGTCGATGACGACCGGCTCAGCCGCTGCGAGATCTTCGACGAGCGCGACCTGGACGCAGCGGTCGCCAGATTCGATGAAATTTGCACGCAGAAAGCTCAATTGGAGAACACCGCAAGCCGCATGTCAGCGCGATCAATGGCGTGCTTCGTCGCCGATGACTGGGCCGCAGCCCGCACCATGATGGCGGAAAACTTCGTCTCGGACGACCGCCGGCGGGTTATCAGTTCGGGAATTCTTGTGGGTCGCGATTCGATCGAAGCGAGCCTGAAGGCCGGCTCGGAAGTTGGATACGAAAACCTGACGTCGACTGTCATCGCGACCCGCGGCGAGCGCCTCCTGATCGATCGGCTGCGATTCACCGGACGGGATGTGGCGCCCGAACCGTTCGTGAGCGAAATGCTTCGGCTCGTTGAGAGCAACGAACAGCAGATGCTCTCGGCGACGGTCTTCTTCGACCCCGAGGACATCGATGCGGCATATGCGGAACTCGATGCCCGATACCTCGCAGGCGAGGCGGCCCCCCATGCGCACGTGTGGTCTCTGATCTCGGGTGCCTACGTGTCGTTCAATCGCGGCGAGCTCCCCAAAGATGATTGGGTGATGATCGACCACCGGCGTGCCACACCGTTCACGTCGGCCGACCAGGTCCTTCCCCTCCGCGCGGAGGACGTCGTGCCGGAATGGAAGATTCATGTCGAGGCCGTTCACCGGCTCGACGATTTCGGCGCTGTCACCACCCACACCGAGTACGGAACCTCACTAGGCGGCTTCGACGCCGAGTGGCGGATGATCTTGGTTGAAATCGTTGAACGGGGTCGGCTCAGCCGCTGCGAACTGTTCGACGAAAGCGACCTGGACGCCGCGCTCGCCAGATTCGAGGAGCTCCGTCCCTAGGCGCGACCGGCGTCTGAGGGGAGTGCCGTTGTGCCCGGCTACGAGCGACTGTGAAGATTGGTGTGGCTGTCTGACGGGTTGACCCCTCGGAGCGACTGACCCCGGATTGTCGGGTGTCCTGCAATAGATCTGTCGTCTGTCAGGCAGCCAGCCCTTGGTGCTGGCCGGGCGGGCAGTGACCTTATAGGAGCCTGACCTGAACTCAGGTCCCATCACAGTCTTGTCCGGCCCGACCGGCCAGCGTCGCAACCCTCGCTGAAAGGTCGCCATGACAAGCATGCCAACCCTGGTGCCACCGCGTCGAGTCATCGTCGGTGTGGACACGCATAAAGATGTTCACGCCGCAGCGGTCCTCGACGAGCGCGGCGCCCTGCTGGGCACCGCCCTGTTCGCCGCTGATCGCGCCGGTTGTCGCGATTTGATCGACTGGAGCACCGATTACGGCACACCACTGCGGTTCGGGATCGAGGGCACCGGCTCCTACGGGCGTGGTCTGGCGGCCGCCGTGCGCCGGGGCGGTCACGACGTGGTGGAAGTGGCCCGGCCCAATCGCGCCGATCGCCACCGCCGCGGCAAATGCGATGTCTTCGACGCCGAAAACGCCGCCCGTGCGGTGTTGGCCGGCCAGGCCCGGGCGATCCCCAAGGCCGATGAGGGCATCGTGGAGATGATCCGGCACCTCAAAATCGCCAAAGACGCTGCGGTCAAAGCCCGCAGCGCGGCGATGCAGTCCATCAAGCGATGCTGATCACCGCCCCTGCCGAGCTGCGCGAAGCCCTCGAGCCGCTCCCCGATATGGCCCTGTTGCGCCGGTGCGCGGCCCTGCGCCCGGGCGAGTTGACCTCGGTGACCGCAACAGCCAAACACAGCCTGCGGGCCATCGCCCAGCGCTGGCAACACCTGCACGCTGAAATCACCAGCCACCAACATCAGCTCAAGATCCTCGTCGACCAACTGGCTCCCCAACTGAGCACCGCGGTGGGTATCGGCCCCGACACGGCCTCCGCACTGCTGATCGCCCTCGGACAAAACGCCGGGCGCCTGCACAGCGAAGCCGCCTTCGCCAAACTCTGCGGCGCCTGCCCCATCCCGGCCTCCAGCGGCAAGACCACCCGCCACCGACTCAACCGGGGCGGTCACCGCCAGGCCAACGCCGCGCTGCACCGCATCGTCATCGTCCGGATGAAATACCACGACCCCACCCGCGCCTACGTCACTCGACGCACCACGGAAGGCAAAACCAAACCCGAAATCATGCGCTGCCTCAAACGAGCCATCACCCGAGAAATCTGGGCACGCACCCAACACCTACGCCAAACCACCCCACAACCACTTGACGCTCTATAGGAGCATCTATCCACGTCGCCGCTGTGCAGAGTCGCTCCAGAGGTGGGCAATACATACGTGCCCCGAGAGACCGGGAGCTCCGCCTACTTCAACTCCACCCGAATCGGCAGGTGCTTGAGGCCGCCGACGAAGGTGGTGGCCATCAGTTCGGGCTTGCCGTTCAGCTCGATGGACTTGATCCGCGGGATCAGTTCGGAGAAGAAGCTGTTCATCTCCATCCGGGCCAGCGACGCCCCGAGGCAGAAGTGCACGCCGTAGCCGAACGACAGGTGCTTGTTCGGGTCGCGGGCCACGTCGAACTTGTCGGGATCGGTGAACACGTCCTCGTCGCGGTTGCCCGAGGTGTAGGCCAGGTAGACGGCCTCACCCTTGGCGATCTTCACCCCGCGAACCTCGGTGTCCTCCTGGGCGGTGCGCATGAACTCCTTGACCGGCACCACCCAGCGGATCATCTCCTCGACCGCGGTGCCCATCAACGACATGTCATTCTGCAGCCGAGCCAGCTGGTCGGGATGCTCCAGCAGCGCGCGCAGGCCCCCGGCGATGCCCGCGCTGGTGGTGTCGTGCCCGGCGCTGGCCGTGATCACGTAGTAGGACAGGGTGTCCATGTCCGACAACGGTTCTCCGTTGATCTTCGCGTTGGCGATCGCCGACGCGAGGTCCTCGGTCGGCGTCTCGCGCCGCGAGGCGGTCAGCGCGGAGAAGTAGTTGAAGAAGTCCATCAGCACCGCGAGCATGTCCTCGACGTCACCGCCGCGCTGGAACTCCTCGTCGTTGCCGCCGAACATCTCCTGGGTGAGCTTGAGCATGCGCGGGAAGTCCGACTCCGGCAGGCCCAGCAGGGTGAGGATCACGTAGAGCGGGTAGTTGACCGCGATCTCGGTCATGAAATCGAGCTCGGGGCCCTTCTCGGCCATCTTGTCGACCCAGATCTTGGCGAGCTCGTCGCAGCGGGCCTTGAGCTTCTTCAGTACCGACGGCCGGAACCAGTCGGCGCCGATCTTGCGGACGTCGCGGTGGTGCGGATCGTCCATGTGGATCAGGGTTCGCAGGCCGGTGCCGGCCTCCAGGTCCCGCAGCAGTGCGTCGTCGGCCTCGGCGATCGCCAGCAGCGGCCGGGGGTAGTTGGTGAACAGGTCGTTCTGCCG
>JAGQTW010000338.1 GCA_020438785.1 Mycobacterium sp.
CCGATCCTGGGTGCCAGCACCGACCCCGCCACCGACTGGGCCCGGTATGCGCTCAAGGCGCCGGTGATGCTGGTGCACACCCCGGACGGCGCCCAGCCGCTCACCGAACACGTGCCCTTCGCCGACTGGGCCGACGGCCTAGCGGTCCTGGGCGGCCGCCGCCCGACCGCGGCGGACCTCGACTACCACCTGACCACACTGTTCCCGCCGGTGCGGCCGCGCGGATTCCTGGAGATCCGCTACCTGGACAGCCTGCCGGACTCGCTGTGGCCGGCCGTGGTGTTCCTGCTCGCCACCCTGCTCGACGACCCGGCGGCGGCATCGATGGCCGCCGAGGCCGTCGAACCCGTCGCCACGGCCTGGAACGTCGCGGCCCGCGTCGGTCTGGCGGACGCGCGTCTGCGCACGGCGGCCACCAGATGCCTGGATGCGGTGGCCGGACGGGTGCCCGCGGAATTAACCGGCTCGATGCAGCAGTTGGTGCACAACGTGGAACGCGGCCGCTGCGCGGGGGACGACTTCTCCGATCAGGTGATCGGTACCGGCATCGCGCCGACCGTCCTGGCCGCCGCGGGGGAGCCACGGTGAACGGACGCGAGGCGCTGGCGCACAGCCTGGAGCGGGCCCGGCGGCGCACGCTGGCGCTGACCGATTTCGACGATGCCGAACTGCGCCGTCAGTACGACCCCTTGATGAGCCCCCTGGTGTGGGACCTGGCCCACATCGGCCAGCAGGAGGAGCTGTGGCTGCTGCGGGACGGCGACCCGCTGCGGCCGGGGATGCTGCCGGCCGCTATCGAAGGCCTCTACGACGCGTTCGTGCACAGCCGGGCCAGCCGGGTCGACCTGCCGTTGCTGTCCCCGGCGGAGTCCCGTGCCTACTGCCGCAGCGTGCGCTCGGCCGCCCTCGACGTACTCGACGCCCTGCCCGAACGGGACGAGAACGAGATCGCGTTCCGGTTCGGATTGGTGATCAGCCACGAGAACCAGCACGACGAAACCATGTTGCAGGCGATCAACCTGCGCACCGGGGCACCGTTGATTCAGCCGCGAATTGTGCTGCCGCACGGTCGATCCGGCGTGGCGGGTACATCGGTGCCGGTTCCCGGTGGGCCGTTCGTGCTCGGCGTCGACCCCGACACCGAACCGCTGTCGCTGGACAACGAGCGCCCGGCTCACGTGGTGGATGTGCCGGCCTTCCGGATCGGTACGGTGCCGGTGACCAATGCGGAATGGCGGCAGTTCATCACCGACGGCGGCTACCGGCAGCCGCGGTGGTGGTCGGCGCGGGGCTGGGAGCACCGCCGGCAGGCGGCCCTGACCGCCCCGCAGTTCTGGAACGCCGACGGCAGCCGCACCCGGTTCGGTCGGGTCGAGGACATCCCCGATGACGAACCCGTGCAGCACATCACGTTCTTCGAGGCCGAGGCGTACGCCGCCTGGGCGGGCGGGCGGCTGCCCACCGAGATCGAGTGGGAGAAGGCCTGCGCCTGGGATCCGGTGCTCGGCGCACGCCGCCGCTACCCGTGGGGCTCAGAACCCCCGACGGCGCGGCACGCCAATCTGGGCGGCGACGCGCTGCGCCCCGCCCCGGTCGGCGCCTACCCGGACGGGGCGTCGGCGTATGGCGCCGAACAGATGCTCGGCGACGTGTGGGAGTGGACCAGTTCGCCACTGCGGCCGTGGCCGGGATTCACCCCGATGATCTACCGGCAGTACACCGAGCCGTTCTTCGAAGGCAATGGGGCTGGCGACTACAAGGTTTTGCGCGGCGGTTCCTGGGCCGTCAGCCCCGACATCCTGCGGCCCAGCTTCCGCAACTGGGACCACCCGATCCGGCGCCAGATCTTCTCCGGTGTGCGCCTGGCCTGGGACGCCTGATGTGCCGCCACGTGGGCTGGCTGGGTGAGCCGATATCGATCGCGTCGCTGGTGCTCGACCCGCCGTGCGGGCTGCTGGTGCAGTCGTACGCGCCGCGCCGGCAGAAGCACGGCCTGCTCAACGCCGACGGCTGGGGTGTCGGATTTTTCGACGGTCCGGAGCCTCGCCGGTGGCGCAGCGCGTCCCCGTTGTGGGGTGACGCCTCGTTCGCCTCGATGGCACCCGCCCTGCGTAGTGGTTGCGTGGTGGCCGCGGTGCGCTCGGCGACGGTCGGCATGCCGATCGATGCCACCGCTTCGGCCCCGTTCAGCGATGGCCACTGGCTGCTGTCCCACAACGGGATCGTCGACCGTGCCGTACTTCCGTTGTCTCCCAACGCCGAATCGACCGTCGACAGTGCGCTGCTTGCGGCGCTGATCTTCGAGCGTGGTCTGGACGCGCTCGGCGACACCGTCGTGGAGATCGGCGCCGCCGATCCCGCCGCGCGGCTGAACATTCTGGCGGCCAACGGTTCCCGACTGCTGGCCACCACCTGGGGGGACACCCTCTCGGTACTGCACCGCGACGACGGCGTGGTGCTCGCCAGCGAACCCTACGACGACCATCCCGGTTGGCGCGACGTCCCCGAACGCCACCTGGTGGACGTGTGCCGCGGCGAGGTCGGCATCACCGCGCTGAAAGGATCGTGATGGGATTCACCCTGTCGAACTACCTCGCCGCCGACTCAGCCGCCCGGGCGTTGCGCGACGACGTCAGTCACGGGTTGCGGCAGACCCCGAAATCGTTGCCGCCCAAATGGTTCTACGACTCGGTGGGCAGTGAGCTCTTCGACCGGATCACGCGGCTGCCGGAGTACTACCCGACCCGGACCGAGGCGCAGATCCTGCGGGCCGAGGCACCGGCCATCGCGGCGGCCAGCGCGGCGGACACCCTCGTCGAGTTGGGCAGCGGGACATCGGAGAAGACCCGGCTGCTGCTGAACGCCATGCGCGATGCCGGATCGTTGTGGCGGTTCGTCCCGTTCGACGTCGACGCCGGTGTGCTCGAGTCGGCGGGGGCAGCGCTGCAGCGGGAGTACCCGAGCCTGCAGATCGACGCCGTCTGCGGTGATTTCGAGGAGGACCTGGCCAAGGTGCCCGGCGGCGGCCGGCGGTTGTTCGCCTTCCTCGGTTCCACCATCGGCAACCTCACCCCGCAACCGCGTGCCCGGTTCCTCGCCGCGCTTGCCGAGACGCTGCAGCCCGGCGACTGCCTGCTGCTGGGCACCGACCTGGTCAAGGACACCGAACGGCTGGTCCACGCCTACGACGACGGCGCCGGGGTGACGGCACTGTTCAACCGCAACGTGCTGGCCGTGGTGAACCGGGAACTCGCCGCCGACTTCGACGTGGACTCCTTCGAGCACGTCGCCCGCTGGAACGCCGACGAGGAGCGCATCGAGATGTGGCTGCGCGCCGGAACCGCCCAGCACGTCACGATCGGCGCCCTGAATCTCGTGGTCGACTTCGCCGCCGGCGAGGAGATGCTCACCGAGGTGTCCTGCAAGTTCCGGCCCGACGCGGTCGCCGGTGAACTGGCGCGGGCCGGGCTGCGGCCCACCCACTGGTGGACCGACCCGGCCGGTGATTTCGGCCTGTCGCTGGCGGTCAGGTGAGCAGTGCCGAGCACCTCGCGCAGCGCTGGCGCGAGGCCCGGCCCGCGGTCGCCGGTGTGCACCTCGACAGCGCCGCCTGCTCACGGCAGAGCCTGGCGGCCATCGAGGCCGCCGCCCGCCACGCCCGCCACGAGTCCGAGGTCGGCGGTTATGTCGCGGCCGAGGCCGCCGCGCCGGTGCTCGACGCCGGACGCGCCGCGGTGGCGGCGCTGACCGGAATGTCGCCCGGCGACGTCGTCTTCACCACCGGATCCGGCAACGCGCTGGGGCTGCTGCTCGGGGTGTGGCCGTTGGCGGCGACGGTGGCCTGTCTGCCCGGGGAGTACGGACCGAACCTGGCCCAGTTCGCCGCCCACGGCTTCGGCGCGCACCCGCTGCCGGTCGACGACCTGGGTCGGGTGGATGTGGACGCCGCGGCCCCCGCGCTGCGCGCCGACCCGCCGGGGATGGTGCACCTGACCGCGGTCGGCAGCCATCGTGGTGTGGCGCAACCCGTTGCGGCGGTCGCGGCGATGTGCCGTGACCTCGGTGTGCCGTTGGTGATCGACGCCGCGCAGGCGCTGGGCCAGATCGACTGCGTCCTCGACGCCGACGCGATCTACTTCTCGTCGCGCAAGTGGCTGGCCGGCCCGCGCGGGGTCGGCGTGCTCGCCGTCCGCCCGGCCCTGGCCGACCTGCTGAAGTCCCCGCCGTGGGCGCAGTCGTTGTCGGCGCTGGCCTGTCTGGAGCTCGGCGAGGCGAACATCGCTGCCCGGGTTGGGCTTTCGGTCGCGATCGGTGAGTATCTGGCGGCCGGCCCGGTGCCGGTGCGGCGGCGCCTCGCCGAGTTGGGACACACCAGCCGGGCGGTGTTGGCCGACGTCGCGGGCTGGCGCGTCGTCGAACCGGTCGACGAGCCGACGGCCATCACCACGCTGGCGCCCAGCGGCGGAGCCGATCCCGCGACCGTGCGTGCGCGCCTGATCGCCGAGCACCGCATCGTGACCACCGCCGCGGGCGTCGAACGCGCCCCGCTGGAGTTGCAGACCCCGGTCCTGCGGGTGTCCCCGCACGTCGACAACACCGTCGAGGATCTCGAGGTGTTCGCGGTGGCGCTGGCGGCGGTGACGGGCTAGGAACCCGTCGGCCGTTCCTGGCCGAGGTGCTTCAGCCGGCGTCGTGACGCACGCTTCGGGCGTGCTGGGGGCAATAGCTGCCGCGCGGTGTCGGCAACCAGCCGTAGTCGACCAGTATCTCTTCGACTGCGTGCACGGCGATGGTCTCGCGCCCGTCGACAACCAGGACGCTGACGTCGATCGTCTGGGTGCAGGACAGGCACACGATGCGGCGCTCGCTGATGTCGCTCACCTGAGCCCCCGGCTTGAGATCGTTTGGTTGCGGTCCGGGGGATCCTAAGTCGGTTCTTGCGATCGCGCACACCGAGCGGACCGGCTTCAGTCGGCCTTGTGTGCGCTTAGCAGGTAGGCGGGCATTCTGAGCCGGCCCTTTTCGTCCAGGTCGATCGGCATCGTCATGCCGGCCGGCACGTCGGGGAACTCCGGCCTGTGGGAGTGGATCGTGGCCGGGCGGATCTCGTCGATCGCAAAGTACTTCGACACCGCGGAACGCAGTTCGTCCTCGTCGACCTCGTTGGGCTTCGTCTCCAACTCGGCAGGGAACGCGCCCTTGGCGAACACCAGCGCGTAGTAGCGTGCCCCGGGCGCGGCGGCCCGATGGATCGAACGCAAGTACCCGTCGCGGCCCTCCACCGGCAGGGAGTGGAACAGGGTGCTGTCGATGATGGTGGCGAACCGGCCGTCGTAGCCGGTGAACGACGTGATGTCGGCGCAGACGAACGTCGCGGTGCTCAGGCCCCGCTCCTGCGCGGCGGTGGTGGCCGCGGCGATCGCGCTCGGCGCCACGTCGATGCCGACGACGGTGTGACCCTGCGCGGCCAGCGCCAACGACAATTCGGCGTGCCCGCACCCCGCATCGAGCACCGCACTGCGCACCGCGCCGCTGCGAATGATCGCTGCGAGTTCGGGCTGCGGCTCACCGATGTTCCACGGCGGCGGGCCGGGAAACACCCCCGCCTGCCGGTAGGCCCCTTCCCAGTCCATCACCTCAGAGTCCATGGCATCCAACGTACTCCGCGCCGCGGCGTGGCTCAGACGCGTCAGCCGGGACCGTCTAGTCCAGGTCCGCCCAGGTGTGCACCGGCTCGTTGCTGTGCATCAGGTCGCAGTAGCGGCGCAGCATCTCGGCCAGGGCCTGGGGGCGGGGCAGGCCCTGCTCCTGCAGGGCCCGGACGGTGGCGACCTGCCACGCCGAACCGTTGCGGCCGGTCTTGGCCCGGCCCTCGATGACGCCCAGGTAGCGATCCCGAACCTCGGCGGCCACCCCCCAGCGGCGCAGCCCCTCGTCGGCCATCGGCAGCAGCGTCCGCAGCACCAACTCGTCCGGCGTCACCTCGCCCAGGCCCGGCCAATACAGCCGTCCGCCCATCCCGCTGCGGGCGGACTCGAGGAAATTGTCATGTGCCGCAGTGAAACTCATCTTGGTCCACAGCGGGCGCTCGTCCTCGGCCAGCGTGCGTAGCGTGCCGTAGTAGAACGCCGAGTTGGCCATCATGTCGACGACCGTCGGTCCCGCCGGCAACACCCGGTTCTCCACCCGCAGATGCGGCCGGTCGTTCACGACGTCGTACACGGGCCGGTTCCACCGGTACACCGTGCCGTTGTGCAACCGTAGTTCGGGCAGCCGGGGGGTACGTCCGGCCGCCAACTCCGCGACGGGATCCTCCTCCGACAGTTCGGG
This sequence comes from Mycobacterium sp., assembly GCA_020438785.1. Classification (GTDB taxonomy): domain Bacteria; phylum Actinomycetota; class Actinomycetes; order Mycobacteriales; family Mycobacteriaceae; genus Mycobacterium. The sequence goes on from JAGQTW010000338.1 coordinate 6,331, forward strand.
CAGCAGCGAGGGGAAGTACCGCACGTTCTCCTCGAACAGATCGAAGATCGAGGTGATCCACCGCTCGCCGAACCACACCCGGGGCCGCACGCCCTGGGCCTTGAGTTCGTCGGGCCGGGTGTCGGTGGCCTGGGCGAACAACTCGATGCGGGTCTCGGCCCACAGTTCGTGGCCGAAGAAGTATGGCGAGTTGGCGCCGAGGGCGAGTTGCGGGCCGGCCAGCACCTGCGCGGCGTTCCAGTTGTTGGCGAACTCCGAAGGCGACACCTGAAGGTGCAATTGCATACTGGTGCAAGCGGATTCGGGGGCGATCGTCTCGGCGTGCACACTGAGCCGTTCCGGGCCTGCGATGTCGATCAGGATGTCCTCGCCGCGGGCGGTGAAGATCGAGTCGTTGAGTGCCTGGTAGCGCATGTTCGGGCTCATCCAGTGCCCGGTCAGGTGTTGGGGCATCAGCGTGGGCAGGATCCCGACCATCACGATGTGGGCGCCATCGGTGTTGGCCTTGGTCTCGGCGGCGTTCAGGCTGGCCCGGACCTCCGCCTCCAGGTCCAGCGCCGCGCGGCCGGGCAGCGGCCGCGGCGGGACGTTGAATTCGATGTTGTAGGCGCCCAATTCGGTCTGGTAGGCCGGATCGGCGATGGCCGCCAGCACCTCCTGGTTGGTCATCGCCGGCTGATAGTCGGCGTCGACCAGGTTGCACTCGATCTCCATGCCGGTCATCGGACGGTCGAACTCGAAACTGGACTGCGCCAGCATGGTCTCGAACACGTCGAGGCACAGCTGCACCTTGCGCCGGTACTCCTGCCGATGCTCCCGGTTGTAGCTGGCGTGCTTGACCTCGTCGCCCACCTCGACGATGCAACAGGGTCGGTGATCGGCGCGCAAGTAAATCGCCGAGATCACCGGGGGCGGCGGGCCACCACCGTCTGGCGCGCGGCCACCAGGAACTGGCCGAGTCCCGAGCCGGAGGTGATCTCCACCTCGATCGCCGGGTCGGCGTGTGCGGCCAGGGCGCGAAGCGCCGACGGACTGTAGGCGCGCATCGAACTGATCAGGCCGTCATGGGCGAACGGCCACACCAGGGCGGGGGCGATCAGGCTGAGCACCTTGGCCAGATGCACCGGGGACGGCGGGCGGGGCAGATCGACGATCAGCAGGGTGTCGGCGACCCGGGTGCCCTCGGCGAACACCCGTGCGGCGGCCTCCGGCGGCAGATGGTGGAAGGACAGCGCGAAGACCGCGAGGTCGAAGGAGCGGTCGGGGGCGGCGATGGCCGTCGCGTCGACCGTCCGCACCTCCGCGCGCGGGTTGCCGCCCAGGTCGGAGGCGGCCAGCGCGGCCACCGACACCGGGTCCACGTCGGACACCGTCACGGTCGCGGTGGGGTGTTGTTCCAGGATCGTGCGGGACAGTCCGCCGTGGGCGGCCCCGAGTTCGAGAATGCGTGGATCGGGGATGTCGGCGACCTCGCGCAGCACCAGTTCGGCGATGCGGTCGTTCTCCTTGAACAGCGTGCCCATCCGGGCCAGCGACCGGACCACACCGCGTTTGACCTCTTCGTCCACGTCGTCGCGGTCGAGGTACTCCGGACGATCGGTCTGCAACAGCCGGTCCAGGCAGGAGGCATCGGGGCCGCCCTGGGGCATGTTGGCGATGTTCGCCACCTGTCGCGCCACGTAGGCCATCATGGACGACTGACCGCCACCTTTCTAGGAGCACCGTTGGCCGACTTCGTCGCATCGATTGACCAGGGCACCACCAGCACCCGCTGCATGATCTTCGACCACAACGGGCTGGAGGTCGGTCGCCACCAGCTCGAGCACGAGCAGATCCTGCCCAAGGCGGGCTGGGTGGAGCACAACCCGGTGGAGATCTGGGAACGCACCCAGACCGTCGTGCAGTCGGCGCTGAACAGCACCAAGCTCACGGCGGCGGACCTCGCCGCGCTCGGCATCACCAACCAGCGCGAGACCACGCTGGTGTGGAACCGCAAGACCGGCCGGCCGTACTACAACGCCATCGTCTGGCAGGACACCCGCACCGACCGCATCGCCGCCGCGCTGGACAAGGACGGCCGCGGCGACGTGATCCGGCACAAGGCCGGCCTGCCGCCGGCGACCTACTTCTCCGGAGGCAAGCTGCAGTGGATCCTGGAGAACGTCGACGGGGTGCGCGCCGACGCCGAACGCGGTGACGCGCTGTTCGGTACGCCCGACACCTGGGTGCTGTGGAACCTCACCGGCGGTGCGCTGGGCGGGGTGCACATCACCGATGTCACCAACGCGAGCAGGACCATGCTGATGAATCTCGAGACGCTGGACTGGGACGAGGAGTTGTTGTCGTTCTTCGGGATTCCGCGCGCGATGCTGCCCGACATCCGGCCGTCGTCCTCGCCGGACCCGTACGGTATGACGCACCCGGACGGCCCGACCGGCGGCCAGGTCCCGGTGACGGCCAGCCTGGGAGACCAGCAGGCCGCGATGGTCGGCCAGGTGTGCCTGGCGCCCGGTGAGGCGAAGAACACATACGGCACCGGTAACTTCCTGTTGCTCAACACCGGCGAGAAGATCGTGCGCTCCGACAACGGATTGCTGACCACGGTGTGCTACCAGTTCGGGAACGCCAAACCCGTTTACGCCCTTGAGGGTTCGATCGCGGTGACCGGCTCGGCGGTGCAGTGGCTGCGCGACCAGCTCGGGATCATCAGCGGCGCGGCACAGAGCGAGACGCTGGCCGCCGAGGTCGAGGACAACGGCGGCGTGTACTTCGTGCCCGCGTTCTCCGGGCTGTTCGCGCCGTACTGGCGGTCCGACGCCCGCGGGGCGATCGTCGGGCTGTCCCGCTTCAATTCCAATGCGCACGTGGCCCGGGCGACGCTGGAGGCGATCTGCTACCAGAGCCGCGATGTGGTCGATGCGATGGAGGCCGACTCCGGTGTGCACCTCGGTGTGCTCAAGGTGGACGGCGGTGTGACGCTCAACGAGCTGTGCATGCAGATCCAGGCCGATGTGCT
>JAGQTW010000339.1 GCA_020438785.1 Mycobacterium sp.
CGCGGCACTGGGTGCTGCTGACCGAACTCGATACCGCGGCATTGCACTGCTACGAACCCTCCGCGGGCGCGGTGGTGCCGGTACCGCCGGCCGCCATCCGCGAGGCCAGGATCGCCGGCCTCGGCTACCCCCGCGCGCTGGCCTTCGTGGTGCCCTACCTCGCGGGGTGAGCCCCAAGGTTTCAGCGCCGCCCGAGCGGGCATGCGACCCCGATGACTCGACACCGGGAGGACTAGTCATGCGCGCAGTGACCTGGCAGGGCCGCCGCAATGTATCGGTCGACACCGTGCCGGACCCGCAGATCAAGGAACCCACCGACGCCGTCATCCAGGTCACCAGCACCAACATCTGCGGCTCCGACCTGCACCTCTACGAGGTCCTCGGCGCGTTCATGTCGCCGGGTGACATCCTGGGCCACGAGGCCATGGGTGTCGTCGAGGAGGTCGGCACCCAGACCGGTGACCTTCGGGTCGGTGACCGGGTGGTCATCCCGTTCAACATCTCGTGCGGACAGTGCTTCATGTGCGACCGCGGTCTGCAAAGCCAGTGTGAGACAACGCAGAACCGTGATCAGAGCACCGGTGCCGCGCTGTTCGGGTACTCCAAGCTCTACGGTGAGGTGGCCGGCGGCCAGGCCGAATACCTGCGGGTGCCGCAGGCCGGCTACACCCACATCAAGGTGCCCGACGAGGGCCCCGACGACCGCTACGTCTATCTGTCCGACGTGCTGCCGACGGCGTGGCAGGGCCTGGACTACGCCGAGGTTCCCGACGACGGCACCCTGGTGGTGTTGGGGCTCGGTCCGATCGGGTCGATGGCATGCCGGATCGCGGCCCACCGCAACCGGTACCGGATCATCGGCGTCGACCGGGTGCCCGAACGGATCGAGCGCGCCCGCCGCTACTGCCACGACGTGATCGACATGCGCAACGACAACCTCCTCGAAGAGGTGCTCGACCAGACCGGCGGCCGCGGTGCCGACTCGGTGCTCGACGCCGTGGGAATGGAAGCCCACGGCTCACCGGTCGCCGAATTCGCCCAGACCGCAGCGGGATTCCTCCCGCCCCCCGTCGGCCGGGCCGTGATGCGCAACGCCGGGATGGACCGGCTGGCCGCGCTGCACACGGCGATCGCACTGGTGCGCCGCGGCGGAACCATCTCGCTCAGCGGTGTCTACGGCGGGGCCGCCGACCCGATCAACATGATGGTGTTGTTCGACAAGCAGATCCGGCTGCGGATGGGACAGGCCAACGTCAAGCGGTGGATTCCCGACATCATGCCGTTGCTCACCGACGCCGATCCGCTCGGCGTGGACACCTTCGCCACCCACCGGCTACCGCTGGAGGACGCCCCGCAGGCCTACGATTCATTCCAGAAGAAGGCCGACGGAATGGTGAAAGTCGTTCTCAGGCCGTAGCTTTCGGGCCGAGGATCGCCAGTGAGACGGCGATCGCCGGTTCGATGATGCCGTCGACCGCGGCGCCGTCCTCCACGGTCTGGGCGGTGAGCTCACGAAGACCGCCCACCAGGATGACCGCCGCCGCTTGCGAAGTCGGCGAGATGCCCGCGCGGCGGAACCCGGGGTTACCGGTGAGGTCGACGATCATGGCGGTCAGTAGGCCGAAACCGCGCCGCAACACCGGACGCGCCCCCTCGCCGAGGGCGGGCAGTTCCCGGATCCAGCTCAGCGTGATGGCGGGGCGGTCCTGGATGGTCTGCACGTAGGCGGTGACGGCCTGGCGGACCTGCTCGGCCCACAGCGCTCCCGGGTCCACCGCGGCGCGAACGCTGACCACCAGCTCCTCGGTGTTGGCCGCCAGCAGCTCGGCGAAGCACTGCTCCTTGCCGGAGAACTGGTCGTAGAACGTCCGCTTGCTGGTGCGGGCGTGCCGGACGATGTCGGCCACCGTCGACTCGCGGTAGCCGCGCTCCTCGATCGAGGCGGCCAGCCCGTCGAGCAGCCGGCGCCGGAAGCCGTCCGAGGCCGGGAGGTCGGGGGAGACGGGTTCGGCAACCGATGTGCTCACCGCACCCTCCCACGATCGACCCTTGTCAGCGCTGGTACCGAAGAGTACCGTACCGTCCCAAACCGTTGGTACATTGCAGTACCACGCAATCGTTGGGAGGACCCGTCACCGATGAGCGAAGCGCCGACCGTCGACCTGCCGGTGAATGCCGAGCCGAAGCTGCCGCCCACCCCGCCGGTGCCCAGCGCCCTGGTGCGGGCCGCCTACCTGGTGTCCCGGCGGTCGATCACCGACTGGCTCACCCGGCGGTACGGCCGGTGCTACACGCTGCGGGTCCCGGTGTTCGGCAACGCGGTCATCATCTCCGACCCCGCGCTGACCAAACAGGTATTCACCACCAGCCCGGACGTGCTCTACAACATCCAGCCGAACCTGAGCCGGCTGCTCGGCCCGGGGTCGGTCTTCGCCCTGGACGGCGCGGCGCATCGCGGCAGGCGCAAGTTGCTCACCCCGCCGTTCCACGGCAAGAGCATCAAGGCCTACGAGCAGATCGTCGAGGAGGAGACGCTCCGCGAGATCGCGGCGTGGCCGGAGGGCCGTGAGTTTCCGACGCTCGAGCCGATGATGCGCATCACCCTCAACATCATCCTGCGCGCGGTGTTCGGCGCCGACGGTGTGGAGTTGCAGCGGCTGCGCGAACTGATCCCGAAGTGGGTGACCCTCGGTTCGCGGCTGGCGATGTTCCCGTCGCCGAAGCGCGAACACCGTTGGAGCCCATGGGCGAAGCTGAGCGGGTACCGGGCCGAGTACGAGGGGCTGGTCGACACCCTGATCCAACGGGCGCGCCGGGACCCCGGTTTCGAGGACCGCACCGACGTGCTGTCGCTGTTCCTGCGCAGCACCTACGAGGACGGCTCACCGATGACGCGCCGGGAGATCGGCGACGAACTGCTGACCCTGCTTGCCGCCGGCCACGAGACCACGGCCTCCACGCTGGGCTGGGCCTTCGAACGCATCTCGCGCCACCCCGAGGTGCTGCGCCGCCTGGTGGCCGAGGCCGACACCGAGGACAACAGCTACCGGCAGGCCACGATCTTCGAGGTGCAGCGCAACCGCACGGTGATCGACTTCGCCGGCCGGCACGTCGAGGCGCCCACCTATGAGCTCGGGGAATGGGTTATCCCACAGGGCTATTCGATCATGGTCAGCCTGTGTCAGCTGCACGAGAACCCGGAGGTGTTCCCGCAGCCGGAGCGGTTCGACCCGCAGCGGTTCATCGACGCCAAGCCCAACACGTTCGCCTGGGTGCCGTTCGGCGGTGGTACCCGGCGCTGCGTCGGCGCGGCGTTCGCCAACATGGAGATGGACATAGTCCTGCGAACGGTGTTGCGGCAGTTCACCGTCCAGACCACCGACGCCCCGGGTGAGAAGCGGCACTCCCGCGGTGTGGCGTTCACCCCGGCCAGGGGCGGCCGGGTGGTGGTGTACCGCCGGCGCTGAGCGTGCGCCGGGGTATGCCGCTCGCGGCGTGTCGGCGCACCGACACGCACGCTGGCGGTGAAGCGGCTAGACCTCGGCGCGTTTGGGCAGCGTCCAGCCCGGCCGCGGGAAGTGGCAGGTGTAGCCGCTGGGGTAGCGCTCCAGATAGTCCTGGTGCTCGGGCTC
>JAGQTW010000340.1 GCA_020438785.1 Mycobacterium sp.
GGCTGGCCGTTGCCCATCGCCTTGGCGACGGTGACGATGTCGGGCACCACGCCCTGCTGCTGAAAGCTCCAGAACCAGCGGCCCGTTCGGCCGTAGCCCACCTGCACCTCGTCGGCGATCGCCAACCCGCCCGCGGCGCGCACCGCCGCATATACCGCCCGCAGGTAGCCGTCCGGCAGTGCCATTCCGCCGGCGTTGCCGTAGAACGGTTCGCAGATGAACGCGGCCGGGGGATGTCCTTGGGCGGCAAGGCCTTCGATGATCGCGACGGCTTCGGGCGCGTAGTTCGCCGCGTCCGGTCCGCGGTGCCGGCCGCGGTAGGCGTTGGGGGAGGGCACGGTGTGGATCCAGGACGGCCGGGTCTCCAGCGCGTTCGGGTTGTCGGCCACCGAGGTGGACACCGCGTCGGTGGCGTAGGTCCAGCCGTGGTAGGCCTCGGCCACCGCGACGATGTCATGGCGCCCGGTGGTGGCCATCGCCAGCCGCAGCGCCAGATCGCCGGCCTCGGATCCGGAGTTGACCAGGAAGACCGTGTCCAGCGGGTCGGGCAGGGTGGCGGCCAGCCGCTCGGAGAGCGCCACCACGCTGGCGTAATTGAACCGCGAGTTGGTGTTCAGCCGGCGCCACTGCCGGGCGACCGCGTCGGCGAGCACCGGATGGCCGTGGCCGAGGATCGCCACGTTGTTGACCATGTCCAGGTAGCTGCGCCCCTCGGTGGACAGCATGTGTTCGCGCCAGCCGCGCTCGATGCGCGGCGGGTTGTCGTAGTAGTGCTCCTGCACGGTGGCGAAGGACTGCGCGCGCCGGCGCCAGAGCGCCTCGCTGTCACCGGTCGACGCGGCGACGGGTGCGAGGCCGACCAGCGGTCCCGGATCGGCGGCCAGGCTCAGCCAGCCCGCCGAGTACTCCGGGCGCACGAAGTCGGGCACCGCCACGTCGGGCCGGCGCAGCCACTGGATCCACACGTGGCCGTCGGCGGTCCCCAGCGCCGCCCCCGCTGCCACGGTCTGGCCGGCCCGCACGGCGTCGTCGACGCCCAGCGCGCCGCGCACCTCGACGGTGCCCGGGGCGCCGGTGAGGGTCACGGTGTCCGCGGTGGCGGCCTCGACCACGCCCTCCCACGGGGCGGCCAGGGCCACCGGTGCGGCTGGCCAGAGGTCCACGCCGGTGCCGACGGTGGCCGGCGAAACCGGGCTCAGCGTCGCCGAGCGGCTCGCCCGGGGCTGGCCGAAGGTGGTGACGACCGCGGCCGCCCCGGCGGCGATCGCCTCGGCGGCCAGATTCGCCTCACACGCCGGGTCGAGCCACGTCCCGGAGTCCATCGCATCGGACTCGAGCGACAGGTCGAGGCGCGTGACGGTCCGCGGGTCCAGGCTCAGCAGCGGTGACTCCGCGGCAACCGGGTCCGCCGGGTGCGCGGCGCCCAGCACGTCGCGGATCACCGCGGTCATCACCTCCGTCGGGACCGCCGTGGCCCGTTCGAAGATCCGCCATTCGAAGTCGAGTGACCCGGTGGCGTATTCGTTGTCGGCGTCGATGCTGGCCTGGTGGTTGCCGCTGACGACGAGGACCGCGCCGCGGAGCACCACGAGCGGCCACAGGGCCTCGACCTCGGCCGGGGACAGCGGGCGCACCGCGTTGAATTCCTCGATGAGCGGCAGCGTGGCCACCGGTTCGCCGCCCTCGTGGCGCAGCACCGACGACGCCGCGACCGCCAGCTCGGCGACCGGCCAGGACCGGGTGAGATCGCCGAGGTCGATGATGCCGTCGGGCATGCGGCCGGTGTCCGGCGGGCTGCACACCACGTTGTCGTCGGTGATGTCACCGTGGATCACCTGGACCGGTAGGTCGTCGGCCAGGTCGGCCACCACCCGCCAGGCCGCCGCCGCGGCCGCCTCCACGGCATCGCGGCGATGGGGGTCACTGACGTGGGGGGCCAGCACCTCGACGGTGCGCAGCGCATGTCGCAGGTCCCACTGCAGGACCCGGTCGACGCCGGGGTGGTCGAAGTCGGCCAGTGCACGGCAGGTGCGGCCGGCCAGCCGGCCCAGCGCGGCGGCCCGGGCCGGCGTGACGTACTGCTCGCCGCTCATGGTGCCGCCGGCCAGATGGGTGATGATGCGCGCGTACAGTACGCCGCCGTCCTCGGAGCGCAGTTCGGCGATCGCCGGGAAACCGGTCGGCTGCACGTTGGTCGCCGTCCGAACCCCCGCCTCGGCCTGCGTGATGTAGGCGGCCGCGGCGTCCTGGGCCTCCAGTTCGATGCGGGAGAACACCGGGTTGGCGATCTTGAGGACACCGATGGGTTCCCCGTCGGTTCCGGTGAGCAGGAAGTTGGCGTCCTGCTGGCTGCCCAGCGCGGTGGCCTCCGCCTCGACACCGAAGTAGTTCCGGGCGATGTCACGGGCCTGGGTCGGAGTGATCGCCGGGACCGGAAGTTCCTCGGCCTGGAAGAAGTCGAACAGCGTCATTAACTCGGGCATCCTCATCTGGCGTTTTGGCGGTCTCACTGTACTGCTGTGCCCGTCCCCGATCGGCCGATACGGTGGCAGCATGCGGGCGCTGCTCATCGTCGACGTGCAGAACGACTTCTGCGAGGGCGGATCGCTCGCGGTGGACGGGGCGCGCGGGGTGGTGCGCGCGATCAACGCGCTGCTGTCCGGCCGGCACGGCTACGACCACGTGGTGGCGACCAAGGACTACCACGTCGATCCCGGCACCCATTTCGCCGCGCACCCGGACTATGTCGACTCCTGGCCCCGGCACTGCGTCGCAGGCACCGGCGGCGCCGACTTCCACCCCGCACTCGACACCGACCCGATCGAGGCGGTGTTCCACAAGGGGGCGCACGAGGCCGCCTACAGCGGGTTCGAGGGTGAAAGCGATGGCGTCCGGCTGGCCGAGTGGCTGCGCGCCCGCGGGGTCGACGAGGTGGACATCGTCGGCATCGCCACCGACTACTGCGTGCGGGAGACGGCCGCCGACGCCGTGCGGGAGGGTTTCACCACCCGGGTGTTGGTGGACCTGACGGCCGGCGTCGCCCCCGGGTCCACCGAGAAGGCCATCGACGAGATGCGCGGGCGCGGTGTGGAACTCGTGCGCGCCGTCCGATGAGCGCGACGCGCCCGGCTCTGCTCGAGGTGGTGGACCGATCGCCGCGGGCGACGGCCGCCCATGACCGGGCCGGCTGGGTCGGGTTGTTCACCGCAGACGGCCGCGTCGAGGATCCGGTCGGCTCCAGGCCGCACGTCGGGCCGATGCAGATCGGGCGCTTCTACGACACCTTCATCGCCCCGCGCACCATCACCTTCCACCGCGATGCCGACATCGTCTGCGGCTCAACGGTTGTCCGAGACCTGGTGCTGGAGGTCGGGATGGGTCCGGCGGTGAGCATGCGGATCCCGGCTGTGCTGCGCTACGACCTGCGCAGTGTGGTCGATGACTGGAAGATCGAACGCTTGCGGGCGTACTGGGAACTGCCGGCGATGATGCTGCAGTTCCTGGGCAACGGGGCCCCGGCCGTGCCGCAGGCGCTACAGCTGACCCGCGCGTTGCTCCGGAACCAGGGGCTGCGTGGTTCGGCCGGGTTCGTGGCGGGCTTCCGCGGCGCCCGATACCGCGGCAAGCGCACCGTGCGCGGGTTCCTCGACGCCATCGCGGCCGGCGACGAGCTGCGGGCGTGGCGTTCGCTTGCGCCCGGTGCGGAGATCACCCGCGGAGACCGAACCCCGTTGAAGTTCAGCATGTTCGGTGCCGAACTCGGCGGCGTGACCCCGACGAAGCTGATCGCGGCCGGAACCTTCGTCACCGCATCGCTGCCGGGGCCGGTGCCGCGGGTGCTGATCGCCGAACTCGCCGGCGGCGGAACGGCGATCAGCCGGCTCGGCTACTTCGCGGAGTGATCGCGCCCATGGTGGTCCGAGCGGCCGGCATGCCGTGGTGGGCTACCGGGCAGGACGACCGGGGCCGCAGACCGGGCACCAGCATCGGCACCGATCGCCGGTAGACCCGATACCCGTCCCCAAGCGATGCCACCAGGTCGCGTTCCTCGAGTCGGATGGCGATCAGGACGTATCCGGTGGTGGCGACCGTGAACAGCAGGTGACCGGCGGTCATGGTGGGGGCGGCCCAGAAGGCGACCAGGAACCCGAGCATCAGCGGGTGGCGTACCAGGCGATAGAACATCGTGGCGCGGAAGCCCGTTTCCGGCCGGACGGTTCCGCGCCAGGCGGTGATCACCTGCGACAGGCCGAACAATTCGAAATGGTCGATCATGAATGTGGCCGCCAGGACGGTTGCCCAGCCGAGCCAGAACACCACCCACAGCAGCGCCCGGATCGCGGGTGCCTCGACGTGCCAGACGACCGCGGGCATCGTGCGCCACTGCCAGTACAACAACAGCAGGGCGAGGCTGGCCAGCACCACGAAGGTACTGCGTTCGAGGGACTGCGGTACGAACCGCGTCCACCAGCGTTTGAACCAGGGCCGGGCCATCGCGCTGTGTTGAACGGCGAAGATTCCCAGCAGCAGCGTGTTGATCGCGATGGCGGCGGACAGGGGACGGCCGTCACCGATGCCGCGGTCGACGGTGCGGGGTACGACGAACCCGCCGACGAAAGCGATTGCGTAGCAGAAGCTCACGAGGAAGAGCAGATAGGCGCCGACGCCGTAGGCGAGGACGAGAAATCGTTTGGTCATGAGTCAATGGTCGGCTCGCAGGACGGCCCGATCATGAGGCATGTGCCTCAACTTCAGACCAGGGGTTCGGTGAGCCCGTTTCGCAGGGCGTACATGCTCGCCCCGATGCGGTTGGTGACCCCGATCTTGGCGTAGCTGCGCTCGACGTGGTTGCGGGCCGTCTTCTCGCTGATCACCAGCGCCGCCGCGATCTGCTTGTTGGAGGCGCCGCGCGCGACCATTTGCAGCACCTCGATCTCGCGCGGGGTCAGCCCGTCCGGCCGTGACGCGGAGCGCCTGCCCCGATGGCCGGCGGCGTGCAGTACGGCGTCGACGGCGACCGGGTCGAGCTCGCCGCCGCGGGCCCGTTCGCGGATGCGTTGTGCGGCCTGCCCCGCGTCGTATGCGGCGCGGTAGGGCCGTGGTTCCAGGGCGGACTGATAGCTCACCGCGGCGGCCAGCAACCGGTCCGGCATACCCAGCGCTGCTCCCGGCAGGTTGCGGGGGTAGCCGGTGGCGTTCATGCACTCGTGGTGGTTGCCGGCGATCTGCGCCACCTCCTCGAGTCCGTTGACCCGGTTGAGGATTCGCACCGTCAGGTACGGGTGCAGGCGCATCCGCTCGAATTCGGCGGCCGAGAGGGATTCCGGCTTGGACCAGATCTGGTTGGAGATGCCGATTCGGCCGAGATCGTGCACATGACCGGCCCGTCGGGTCGCCGTCACGGCATCGGAACTCAGCCCGACCGCGTGGGCGGCATCCCCGGCGAGCCGGGCCACCGCGCGGGAGTGGCCCAGGGTGAACGGGCATTTGAGGTCGACGAAGTCACCGAGGGCCACCAGCAACTCGTCGAGCTCGGCGGCCGCCAGTGGGAGGTCATGGTCGGGGGCTCCGCGCAACGCCACGTCCCAGGCGTCGCCGGGCTGGGGTCCGTGGAGGATTGCCGCAGCGTCCGCGACGAACGCCCCGACCACCGTGGGGTCGAAATGCTTGCCGCTGCGGCCCTTCACCATCTCCACCGCGGCCGCCACGCCGCCGGCGCGGTGATGAACCTCGGCCATGTCGGCCAGGTGCGCGACCCTCATCTCGATGGGGATCTCGTCGCCGCGGGCACCCGCGGGCAGGCCACTGCCGTCATAGCGCTCGAAGCTGAAGCCGATCGCGTGCTGCACGCCGGCGCCCAGCCCCATCCGTTCGGCCAGCAGCGCGGCGGAGGTGCAGTGCGAGTGGATGAGGCGGGACATGTTGCCGCGGGCGTCCACGAACAGGGTGGCGATGGACTGCAGTCGCTGCAGCAGCGGCTCACCGCGGCCGATGTTGCTCGCCAGGAATCGGTAGTAGGGCAGTCCGGACCAGTCGACCTGGTAGGAGTCCCGGCGCACCGCGATGTCGTCACCGAACCACTGGGCGAACTCGTGGGAGTCGGCGTGGCATCCGATCCACATGACCAGCGTCGCGTAGTACACGCAGTCACGTTGTTCACTGTTCAGCCCGAGCCGGTCCGCGATGCGGGTACCGATCAGCGCCGCACGCAGCATGTGTTCGGCGGGCTGCCCCAGGCCGAGATCGATCGCCACCGACAGCGCGGCCAGCACTTCGGCCCGGCTCGGTGTGCTGGGCCGGGGACCGTCCCGGGCGGTCGGCGGGGACACGCGCTTGATTGTCCTCCCTAGCACGATGTGCGGGGCTGTGTTGGCGCTGTGCGGGTCCCCGGCAGGTGGCGGGCGGGATCGAAGGTGTCGAAGCGCGCCGAACCGATGACACAGATCCCGCGCTGCGGCAGCCGGAAGTCGGCAAGCCGGTCCGGTTCGCTCAAGGGCGCCGGCCGGCCGAGTTCGACGCCGGCGATGGTGGCGGTCGAGTCGCTCACCACCCACATCTGTCGCGGTGCCACGCGGTAGTGCTGACCGTTCGGCACCTTGCCGGTGAGCCGTAACCGACCCACCCCGAGCAACGGGCCCGCGAGCCTGCTCATAACTGCCAGTGCCGATTCGCGGGCCCAGACCGCCTCCGGCACCGCCCGTCCGACTCGGCTCATGGTGCGGGTTGCCGCCGTTTCGCTCATCTCGACGGTCCAGTCGAGAAGTCCCGGGATCGTGATCGCGACCGACCACGGAGTCGTCCACGTCATCGTGATCTCACACTCGACAGCGGGAACCGTTGTGGCGGAACTGAAGTAACGCGAACAGCTCTGCTCGGCCGGTGTGGTCGCGTAGAAGGTCCACTCCCCGGATGGAGTGCGGTGCCACACCGAGCGATACGCGGGGGCGAAGGACGACGCCGGGAAGTGCCGGAACGCCAGATAGTGGCCGCTGCTGAACGGGAGGCCCATGACCCCGAAGCCGGCGACGCGTTCGTCGGCGCCGGACGGCAGGGTGGGGGAGTCGGTGGCGGCGGCCACCGCGGCCTGGGGTGTGACGATTGTGTTCATGCACCGATGTTGGCGTCGGCGGTGGCGGCCGGTCATGGGGCGGTTGCCTCAACTTCCGGCCCGACATCCGAGCTACATACGTGCGAAGCGTGCCAGCACGAAGCAGTAGACGCCGTAGGCGGCGAGCCCGGCCGCGGCGATGATCAACAGAACCCTGCCGAACGGCGCGTGGCCCAGGGTCTTCACCGCGGCATCCAGTCCGGCGCCCTTGCTCGGATCGGCGGTCAGCGTCGCGACGATCAGCAGCAGGCCGGCGCCACCGAGGACCGATCCCTTGGCGGTGTAGCCGGCGACCCCGAGTGCCGTCACGGCCTGCCCGCCGGAGACCTTGAGGTCCTTCGCGAACCTCTTCGACAGGCCCTTGTAGATGTGGTAGCCGCCCACCGCGATGATACCGACGCCGACGATCAGCAAAACCGCCTTTCCCCAACCGGATTGCAGCATGCGCGCGGTGAGCCCGGCATTCTGCGCGCTGTTCGACTTGCCGCCGCCGGAGGCGAACCGCACGGCCGTCATCGCGATACCGAAGTACACCACGGCGAGGCTGACCGACTTGAGCCGCTTGAACGCCTTCTTGGCGCCGTCGTCGCCACCGCCGGGCTCGTTGGGGTGCGATCCGACGACGGTTTCGGCGAGCCGCCACAACGCCAGGGCGAACAGGCCGACCGCGGTGATCCACAGCGCCACCGCACCGCCGGGTTGCGCCGCCAGGGTGGCCAGCGCCCCGGACTGATCGGCGTTGCCGCCGGAACCGAACGCCAGTCGCAGCACGATGTAGGCGATGATCAGGTGCAACACGCCACTGGTGCCGTAGCCGACGCGGGCGGCGTATTCGAAGCCGTGGCTGTCGGTGGCGCGGTCCACCGCACCGTGGACTTTATTGTCGACCATGAAAATCGACTTACCCGCGTTCCGATGCCGACAAACGCGGACCGGCGAGGTCAGGCCGCGCGCTCCCCGGGACCGTGCCGCAACTTCTCCCAGTCGTGTTCGGCTTCCAACTGATCGATGAGGCTCCGGGTGCGTTCTCGCAGCAGCAACGTCATCCCGGTACCGATGATGATCGCCAAAACCAATGCGACCCAAGAGAATCGGGACAGCCACTTCTCGGCCGCCAGGCCGAGGTAGTACACCACCGCAGTGGTGCCGCCGGCCCAGCACACCGCGCCGGTGGCATTGGCGGCCAGGAAGTAGGGGTAGCGCATCCGCAGCGCCCCTGCCAGCGGGCCGGCCAGGATGCGCAACAGCGCGATGAAGCGGCCGAAGAACACCGCCCACACCCCCCAGCGGGTGAACAGTTGCTTGGCCAGCGCGACGTGCCCGGTGCCGAAGTGCTTGGGGAAGCGTTTACCGAGCCGCTCGAACAGCGACATCCCGAATCGGCGGCCGATGGTGTATCCGATGGTGTCCCCGATGATGGCGCCGATGGTGGCCGACACCCCGACCCACACCGGGCTGATGTCGAGCGTGTGCCGCGAGGACAGCAGCGCGGCGCTGACGAGCACGATCTCGCCCGGCAGCGGAATGCCCAGGCTCTCCAGTCCGATGACCACGCCGACCATCAGGTACACCGCGAGCGGTGGGATGGTCTCCAGGATCGCCTCGACGTTCATCGGGCAAGGATGCCGTATCGCCGTCGGCGACCGGCGCGAACCCCCGGGCTCACCCCGACCGGACTCAGCTTTCCCGCTTGCGGCGGTACAGCGTGCCGACGCCGAGCAGGACCAGGCTGATCATCAGGATCGCGGTGGCCAGCACGTTGATCTGCGGTGGCACGGCGGCCTTCACCGCCGCGTTCACGTACAGCGGATAGGTCACCGTCGAACCGCTGACGAAATAGGTGATGATGAAGTCGTCGAGGGAGAGCGCGAACGACAGCATCGCGGCCGCCACGATGCCCGGAACGATCAGCGGCAGCGTCACCTTGAAGAACGTCCGCGTCGGTCCGGCCCCCAGGTCGAGTGACGCATCCTCCAGTGTCCAGTCGAAGCCGCGGATCCGGGCCCGCACCGTCATCGCGATGAAGCTGATCTGGAAGGCGATGTGGGCGATGACGATCGTGGTGTAACCGGTGGCCCAGCCCAGGTCAAGGAACAGGGTCAGCAGCGACGCGCCCATCACGACCTCCGGCGAGGTCAGCGGAAGCACCAGGAAGGTGTCGACGGCCTGGCTGCCCCGGAACCGTTGGCGCACAAGCGCGATCGCGACCAGCGTGCCGAGCACCAGGGCGACGGCCGTCGACACCGCCGCCACGCTCAGGCTGAGCTTCAGCGCGTCGGTCAGCGCCGGGTACTTGAACGGATGCGCCCAGTTGTCCCAGGTGAAGCCCTGCCAGGTGTAGTTGAACTTGCCCTTCGGGTTGTTGAACGAGAAGACGATGATCA
>JAGQTW010000341.1 GCA_020438785.1 Mycobacterium sp.
TCCCGTACACGGCGGTGACCACCGACCTGATCGCAGGCCGCTCGGTGTGGCTGCAACGCGGCCCACTCGACGAGGCCATCCGCGCCTCCATCGCGATCCCCGGGGTGATCGCTCCGCATGTCCTCGACGGGCGGCTGCTGGCCGACGGCGGAATCCTCGACCCTCTACCCATGGCTCCGATCGCGGCCGCCAACGCCGACATCACGGTCGCGGTAAGCGTCTCGGGAATGGACGTCTCCGACGACGCCACCGCCGAGATCAGACCGACCCGCGAACGCTTGAACCGATTGCGGCGCAGCACCTCTGCGCTGCTCGACCGGCTGAATTCCGGGGCCGAACCGGACGACCCCGTCGACCCGGCGCAGAGCGATTCCGTCGACCCCGCAGAGGGCGAATCCTTCGATGAAACGCAGGTCGACTCCGTCGACGAGGCACTGATCGACATCGTCCGCGACGCCCCGATCCCCAAGTTGGGTGGCTTCGCGGTGATGAGTCGCACCATCGACATCGCCCAGGCGGCACTGGCGCGCCATCAGATGGCCGCCTATCCGCCGGACGTCCTCATCGAAGTCCCCCGGACCGCCTGCCGCAGCCTGGAATTCCATCGGGCCGCCGAGTTGATCGAGCTGGGTCACGAACTGGCGGCGCGGGCACTGGACCGCATCGAAGCCGATAGCGTGAGGCGACCGACGTGAACGCGATCATCGAGGTCAGCGAGCTCCGGAAGACCTTCGGTGCGGCCCAGGCCCTCGACGGCTTGGACCTTGAGGTCGACGAGGGCGAGGTGCACGGATTCCTCGGCCCCAACGGTGCCGGAAAATCGACGACACTGCGGATTCTGCTGGGTATGGTGCGCGCCGACGGCGGCAGTGCGCGTGTGTTCGGCCGCGACCCATGGCGTGACGCGGTGTCCCTGCACCGCGACATCGCATACGTCCCAGGCGATGTGACGCTCTGGCCGTCGTTGACCGGCGGCGAGACGATCGACCTGCTGGCCCGGATGCGGGGCGGCCAGGACCGCGGCCGCCGGAACGAACTGATCGAACGGTTCGGCCTCGATCCCACCAAGAAGGCACGCGCCTACTCCAAGGGCAATCGGCAGAAGGTCTCGCTGATCTCGGCTCTGTCGTCGCATGCCCGCCTACTGCTGCTCGACGAGCCGAGCAGCGGCCTGGACCCGTTGATGGAGAACGTATTTCGGCGAAGCATCGCTGAAGCCCGCGACCGTGGCGTGACGGTCCTGTTGTCCAGCCACATCCTGGCCGAGACTGAGGCGCTGTGCCGACGCGTGACCATCATCCGCGCCGGGCGAACGGTGGAGACGGGGACGCTGGCGTCGATGCGGCATCTGTCGCGCACCACGATCAAGGCGGAACTCATGGGAAATCCCGGCGATGTCAGCCGGATTCCGGGCGTTGAGGACGTTCGGGTCGTCGACGGTGTTCTGCACGCTGCGGTGGACAGCGCCAGCCTCCCCGACTTCATGTGGGCACTCAGCCGAGCCGGAGTGCGCAGTCTCGTCAGCCAGCCGCCCACGCTGGAGGAGTTGTTCCTGCGTCACTACGACCTCGGTGCTCCGACCCAATCATGACCGCCGAGTCCGGGCTGACCGGCACGTTGCGACTGCTGCGGCTGTTCCTCCGCCGCGACCGACTTGTCCTGCCACTGTGGGTGCTACTGCTGTCCCTTCCGTTGGCAAGCGTCTATGTGGCCAGCATCGACAGCGTCTACCCCGATCAGCAGCAGCGGGTCAACTTCGTCGCCTCGGTGATGGCCAGCCCCGCGCAACGGGCTCTTTACGGCAATATCTATAACGATTCCGTCGGGGCCACCGCGTTGTGGAAGGCCAGCGCCTTTCACGCGCTGATCGGCGTCGCGGTGATCCTGACGGTTATTCGCCACACCCGCGGTGACGAGGAGTCCGGCCGCACCGAACTGTTGGATTCCACTGTTGTCGGACGTTATGCCGCACTGACCGCCGCCCTACTGCTCGCCTGCGGCGCTTCGGGGGCCACCGGGCTGATCGGCGCGGCGGGCCTGCTGCGAACCGATGTCCCAGCGGCCGGTTCGGTGGCGTTCGCGGCGGCGCTGACGGCCTCGGGTGTGGTGTTCGCGACGGTGGCCGCGGTTTCCGCTCAATTGAGCGCCTCTGCGCGCACCGCCCGCGGCATCGCTTTCGCCGTCCTGGGTGCGGCCTTCGCGCTGCGCGCGGTCGGCGACGCCGGAAGCGGTGTGTTGTCATGGTTCTCGCCGCTGGGCTGGTCGCTTGAGGTCCGCCCCTATGCGGGTGAACGCTGGTGGGTGCTGGGCCTGCACGCACTGACCGCGCTCATCCTCACCGCCGTGGCCTACCGCCTTCTGCGCAACCGGGATGTCGGCGCCGGTCTGCTCGCCGAGCGTGCCGGCCGCGCCACTGCTCCCGGGTGGCTGGCCGGTCCCTTCGGACTCGCATGGCGGCTACAGCGCGGGGCGTTGATGACGTGGACGATCGGCCTCGGGTTGTATGCCCTGCTAGCCGGAAGCGTGGTCGACGAAATCGGCGGCGAGATCGGCGACAGCCCCCGGATCCGCGACATCATCGACCGTTTCGGCGGTACCGACTCACTGGAATGGGCGTTCATCGCGATCTCGTTCAGCTTCCTCGGTGTCGGCGCCGCCGCCCAGGCGATCTCGGCCACCCTGCGTCTGCACAACGAGGAAGTCAGCTCGCGGGCCGAGACACTGCTCGCCGGCGCGGTCAGCAGGTACCGCTGGGCGGCAAGCCATGTGGTGTTTGCCGTATTGGGAACGGCGGTGTTACTTCTGACGGCGGGGCTGGTGGCCGGCCTGGCCTACGGCGTCGCGACGGGGGATGTGCGCGCCACCCTGTCCCGCGTGCTGGCCGCAGCCGCGGTGCAGCTTCCGGTGGTGTGGCTGATGGCGTCGATCACCCTGGCGCTCGTCGGAGCCATGCCCCGCTTCGCGCCGGCAGCCTGGGCTGTACTGGTCGCTGTCATCGCGCTGTATCTCCTGGGTTCGGTTGCCGGGATGCCGCAGTGGGTGCAGGACCTCAGTCCGTTCACCCACGTCCCCCGGGTGCCCGGTGAACCGCTGCGGGCGGCGCCCCTGCTGTGGATGTCGGCGGCTTCCGGTGTGCTGACAGTGCTCGGCCTGACGGGTCTGCGGCGGCGGGATCTCCGTTAGCGCTCACCCTGAGTCGCGCTGCGCCGCCCGGCTCGTCGGGCTGAGATCGGCGGGACTGATCAAATGAGTTGGCGGGTAAGGGAATTCGAGACGGCGGGCGATGTTCAGATCGGCGTCCACATGAACGAGTTCGCCCGGCTCGAGCAACCGCCACCCCGGGTCGTCGTCCATCGGCTCGCTGGCCACGACCACCGACCTCCCCGCCGCGAGATGCGCCGCGCGGGCGTGGATCCGCCGAGTGTGCAGATCGAAACCGGCCGCCGGGGCCATGGTCGCCGAACGCCGGTCCAGTACGTACAACTCGTGGGACTCCGGATAGCGCAGCGCCCACAGGTCGCCGGCGGTGCTCAGCAGGATGTTGAGGGCGTAGACGGGCAGGTGCTCGGCCACCCAGCTGACCGCCTCACGCAGGCCGGCACCGACATCACCGCCGTGGCGGCGAACCGCGCCCGAGATCAGGGCGAACACCCGCTCCGAATCGGTCTGTCCGCCGACGAGTTCAGCGACGCCATCGGCCCGCAACTTCTCGTCGAGCTCGTCGAGTCCCTCGACCACGCCGTTGTGGGCGAACATCCGGCCGTCCTGCAGGAACGGGTGGGTATTGGCTACGTCCAGCGCGCCAGTGGTGGCGTAGCGAACATGGGCCAGGAACGTTGTCCCCGTCATCTCGTGCGCCTCGCAGTGAAAGGCGCGATCGTGCCACGCCGCCATCGGCTGTTTGCGCAGTTCGGGCTTTCCGGCGGCGTCGAACACCCCGAGGCCGGTCCCGTCAGGGTTGCGTCGACTCTGCGCGGCGAGGTTGTCCGGTGCGTCGAGCAGCCAGAAAGTCGCGGTGACCGCGCGGCGCCCGGCGTGCAGGCCGAAGAGTCGGCACATTTCTAGTCCGACGACGATGCGGTGATACCGGTGATCGTGTATCGGGAGGATCGGCCCGGGTCGACCTCGGTCAGTGTCTCGCGCATGGTTCCCCCGCCAGCCAGTGAAATGGTGCGGGTCGGGCCGGAATCGCCCGTGAACGCGGGACGCTGACTGACATGGACCGATGCTAGCCGGGTGTGCAACAGAGTGAGCCGCTGAGCAACCCGGCTGTCGGCGCCCCCGGGCGACAGGCGAAATCAGAACCGTCGATGCTGGTGGCAACTACCCCGGATCATCCTCGTCGGGCCGTAGCACTTTCTCCGGGTGGTGGTACAGGTTGATCCGGCTCTGGCCGCGGTCGAGGTGTCGTGGTGGTTGCCATTCGGTGCGGTTGTCGCTGTTGCGTTTGCGGGTGGTCCACCCGGTGGGGGTGGCGTTCACCAGGCGGTTGTCGCAGCCGCAGGCCAGGGTGAGTTCGTCGATGTCGGTGTTGCCGCCGTGCTGCCAGTCCCGTTCGGCATGGTGGACCTGGCAGCGGTCGGGCGGGGCGGTGCAGTCGGGTTTGGTGCATCCGCGTTCCAGTGCGTGCAGCGCGAGACGTTGTCCGGGGCTGGCGGTACGCCGCTTGCGGCCGTAGTAGAGCTGAACCTCGCGCGGGTTGTGGAAGAGCGCCAGGTAGGGGTGGGCGCCGGCAGCCGCCATTCGGATCAGGGTCGGGATGGGTAGCTGAGTTCCACCGCCGGTGTGAGCCCGACCGGCGGCGGCGGACAACTCGGCCAGCGTGGTAGTGGCCACGATGGTGACCGGAAGCCCGTTGTGTTGACCCAGCGTGCCCGATGCCAGCATGGCGCGGCACACGGTGTGCAGGGCGTCGTGGCTGCGCTGAGCGGAGTTGCGGGTGTCACCGCTGATCTGCTCTTGGGACGGCACACCGTCGACACACGGAGACTCGTCGTCGGGGTTGGAGTATCCGGGGGCCGCGAGTTTGGCGAACTGGGCGTCGACGGTGGCCCGCAGCTCTGGAGTGATCCAACCGGTGAGCCGGCTCATCCCGTCGAGACCCTGCGGTCCGATGGTGATGCCGCGTTTGCGGGCGTGCTCCCGCTCGTCGTCGAGGGTGCCGTCCTGGTCGAGATAGCCCAGCAACTGCCGAGCGACCTTGCGAAGCCCCTCCGGGGTCAGTCCGCCCGCGAGCCCGCCGAGCTGGGATTCGGCGGCCGCCCGCGTTGCCGGGTCGACATCGGCCGGTAGGTGGTCCATGAAGTCGCGGATCACCGTCACGTGATCGGTGCCGATATCCCCGCGGGCCTGTGCGGCAGCGGTTGCCGGCAGCTCCGGTTCCAGCTGCTCGCCGGTAACGGCCCGACGCTGCCCGAGCGCAGCGGCGTCGGCGATCCGGCGGCTGGCATCCGATCCGCTGATTCCCAGCCGCTGCGCCAGCACCGAACGCCATGATTTGGCGCCCATGTCCTTGGCGGTGGCCTGGGATTGCAGGTGCGTGATCAGCGTGTGCTCGAGAGCGGGCTGGCGGCGACGATGCACTTCCAACCGGTCCAGCACCGCCAGCACCTGTCCGGCGCTCAGTGCGTCGACCTTCAATGAGGCCAACTTGTCCCAGAACGCCTCGAGGTCGTCCAGTGCGGCCAAGATCTCCATGTATCGAACACTAGTTCGACATTCTGACAAGTTTCGACGCCGAGCCCGCCGGACCGCGGATCAGGGCTTTCCGCCCTCGGGCAGCGCGGCCGACACCGTCCGCATCACCGTCCGCTTGAGCTTCCCGGCCGCCGTGCCGGCCGTCGCCGCCAGCCTCGAGCGGTGCGGCGGATCCAATGACAGCGTGTCGCCAACGGCGACGCGGCCGGGGATCATCACCTCGGCGTAGACCCCTAGACACCGGCGCGCATGGGAGGCGATCGTTCTGGTGATGGCCGGGTCCCGGGGGAGCTCGGGCTGATCGTGGGTGGGCATCACGCACCGGATGGTGGGAATCAACGGCGACAAGGTGGCTTGCCCCGCCCGCAGCGCGCCGCCGCACCAGCCCAGTTCAGGGTGGTCCGCTTCATCGGTCGAACCGGAGTCGGCCGATTCGATCAGGACAGTGGGCCGGAAGC
>JAGQTW010000342.1:0-2079 GCA_020438785.1 Mycobacterium sp.
TTCGACCCGCGCGCCTACACCCCGCCGCTGGACGAGGTGTTCGACGCCTATCGTGGCCGGGCCGCCGCGGTGAAGTGCGCCCCGGGCATCGACTTCGACGCGGTCCGCCGGCTGGGTTTCGACGGCGAGATCGAGGTGACCTCGGCCGGGGGGTCGGTGCGGGAGGCCTGCCTGTGGTCGGCCGGGCTGGCCGAGCCCGGGGTGCGCCGGCGCGCCTCGGTGCTCGACCGCGACGAGGTGCTCACCGACACCGACCCCGACGACTGCCCCGTCCGGCCGCCGGGCCGCTGGATCGTCGACCCCGACGGTGCGGTGGTGCGGGCCGGGCTGGTCCGGCAGTACGCGGCCCGGCACGGGCTGTGGCAACTCGACCCCGACATCGCCTACCTCAGCGGGGACCGCCTGCCCGCCGGGGTGCGCGGCTTCGAGGTGCTCGACCGGTTGCCGCTGCGCGAGAAGGCCCTGCGGTCGGCGCTGGCGGCGCGCGACTGCGGCGCGCTGGAGATCCTGGTGCGCGGCGTCGACGTCGACCCCGACGCGCTGCGCCGGCGGCTGCGGCCCGCCGGGCACACCGCCCTGTCGGTGGTCATCACCCGACTGGGCGCCGGTTCGGCCGCCCGGGCGGTGGCGTTTGTTTGCCGGCCGTCGGCCTGAGGCCGCGGGTACGCTGTCGGCGATGCGCACGCTGAACCTGGCCGCCCTGCTGGTCACGACCGCGGTGCTCGGCTCGCCCGGTCTCCCGGTCGCGGGCGCGGCCACCGGATGCGCCGCCATGGGCGGCGTGGTCGAGGGCGAGGGCATCTGCCACGTCACCGCCAACGAGCCCGCTTACACGATGGACCTGCGCTTCCCGGTGAACTTCGGCAACGAACAGGCCATCGTCGACTACCTGACGCAGAACCGGGACGGCTTCGTCAACGTTGCGCAGACGCCGGGCTCCCGGAACCTGCCCTATGAGATGGATGCGACCGCACAGTCGTTCAAGTCCGCCCAAACCCAGAGCGTCGTGCTCAAGATCTTCCAGGACGTGGGCGGCGCGCACCCGACGACCTGGTACAAGTCGTTCACCTACAACCCCGCCCAGGGCCGCCCGGTCACCCTGGACACGCTGTTCGCCCCGGGGACCAAGCCGATGGACGCGGTGTTCCCGATCGTCCAGCGCGAGTTGGCGCGCCAGACCGGGCTGACCCAGCAGATCTCGCCGGGGGACGGGATGGACCCGTCGCACTACCAGAACTTCGCCGTCACCGACGATGCGGTGACCTTCTTCTTCAGCCAGGGTGAGCTGCTGCCCTCGGATGCCGGCGCCACCTCCGCGTCGGTGCCGCGCACCGCCCTGCCGCCGCTTCAGCTCTGAGCCGGCGCCAGGCTGTAGACCTGGCCCGCGCTGGTGGCCGCGACCACCCGGCGGTCGTTGCCCACCGAGACCCCGACCGGGAAGCCGTCGGCCCCGGGCAGCGGATAGCTGTTCAGGGTGTGGCCGTCGGCGGGATTGAACACCAGCAACGACAGCCCCCCCGGGTCGCCCGCCACCACGGTGTAGGCCGCGCCGCCGCCGGCCAGGCTGGAGGTGCTCAGCGGGCTGACGTCGTCGCGGTGCCACACCACCTCGGCCCGGTCGCCGGCGTCCTTGAGCCCGACCAGCCGGGTGTCCGGCCCGCCACCCACGACCAGGTTCCCGCCGGGCGTGACCGACGGCGGGGTCTGCGGCTGAAAATCAAGGGCCAGCGACCATTTCGGCTTGCCGTCGACGGCGTTCAGCGCCCACAGCTGACGGTCCCGGCCGGTGACGTACACGGTCTTGCCGTCCGCGGAGAGCACCGGGCTGCCCAGCACCCCGGCGGGCACCACGTCGCTGGTCCACTCCTTGGTCAGCAGCGGGGTCTGCCCGGGGTGATACTGCAGGGCGGTCAGCACCGGGGCCTTGGCACCGGGCTGCCACAGCCCCAGCACGATCATCTGCGTGGCCGCCGAGAACGCCGGCGCGGCGGCCACCGGGCAGCCGGGCAGCGCGCGGGCGCAGTCGTCGAGGCCGCGGACCGGATCGGTCGGGTCGACGCCGCCGACCAGGTCGATGGG
>JAGQTW010000342.1:2159-8845 GCA_020438785.1 Mycobacterium sp.
GCGGTGGTGGGCATTCCGATGACGTGCTCACGCCAGCGGACCCATTGGGTCGGAGGATAGGACAGCATCAGGCCGGGCTGGCCGATGTAGAGGTTGTCGAACCCGTCGAACAGGGGGCTGGCGAAGCCGCCGCCGAGCACCATCCGGGTGCACCAGCGCTGGCGGCCGTTGTTGTTGTTCTCCCACACCATCAGTGAGCAGCCGCCCGCGGTCTGCCCGTTCACGGCCAGATAGCCGGTCGACCCGAGCGCCGGCGCGGCGCCGAGTTCGCCCTTGACCGAGCGACTCCACTGCAGGGTCAGTTCGGTGGCGCCGGGGGTCGGGGTGTAGCTGCTGTTGGCGGCGTCGGCGTACTGCGCCGACCATCCCGGGGCGGCGGCGGAGTCCACCCAGGAGTCGGTGTTTCCGCAGCCCGCGGCGGCCGCCACGACCAGCGTCACCGACGCCAATGCGAGCAGTCGCCGCAGCACCGATTCCCTTCCCGATCGCGGTCGCGCGCGCCCCGTCGCGCAACGTGACAGTACAGGCGAGGGTAACCCGTGGTCGCTCAGGCCGTTCAGCGCGCTGGACTAGGCTCTCCTGCCATGACGTCCATGTGGGGTGCGCCGATCCACAAGCGCTGGCTGGGTTCGCGGCTGCGCGACCCGCGACAGGCACGGTTCCTCACCGCCGCGTCGTTGCGTTGGGTGCTCGCCAATCGCGCCTACACCCCCTGGTATCTGGTGCGGTACTGGCGGCTGCTGAAGTTCAAGCTGCAGAACCCGCACATCATCACGCGCGGCATGGTCTTCCTCGGCAAGAACGTGGAGATCCACGCCACCCCGGAGCTCGCCCAGCTGGAGATCGGCCGGTGGGTGCACATCGGCGACAAGAACACCATCCGCGCCCACGAGGGCTCCCTGCGGTTCGGCGACAAGGTGGTGCTGGGTCGCGACAACGTCATCAACTGCTACCTCGACATCGAGATCGGCGACTCGGCGCTGATGGCCGACTGGTGCTATGTCTGCGACTTCGACCACAAGATGGACAACATCGAGATGCCGATCAAGGACCAGGGCATCGTCAAGAGCCCAGTGCGCATCGGCCCGGACACCTGGATCGCCACCAAGGTGTCCATCCTGCGCGGCACCAGCATCGGGCGCGGGTGCGTGCTGGGCGCCCACGCGGTGGTCAAGGGCGAGATCCCGGACTTCTCGATCGCGGTCGGCTCGCCGGCGAAGGTGGTCAAGAACCGCAGGCTGGCCTGGGAGACCTCGGCGGCTCAGCGCGCCGAGCTGGCGGCGGCGCTGGCCGATATCGAGCGCAAGAAGGCCAGCCACTAGGCGGGCGACGTGGCGCGACCTGTGGGCCAGATGTCCTGGACGCAGGCGCCGGGTTGAGCGACCATCGGTGCCGTGGATGTGGCATTGATCGCCGGGGTCGGGGTCTTCTTTCTAGGGATGGGCGGCTACGGATTGGCCGCCCCCGCGGCGCTGATCAGACCCTTCGGTATCTCGCTCGACCGGCCGGAGGCGCGGGCCGAGGTCCGTGCCGTCTACGGGGGCTTCGGCGTCGCCGTCGCGGGGGTGCTGGCCTACGCGTTGGCGCGACCGGAGTTGCGGTCGGGCATCGTCCTCGCCGTGGCGGTCGCCCTCATCGGTATGGCCTTCGGCCGGATCGTCTCCGCGCTCGTGGGTGACCGAACCGCGTTCTACCCGAACTGGTTCTATCTTCTGGTCGAGTTGGTCGCGGCGGGCGCGCTGCTGTTCGTGGTCTGAAGGCGGACGGGCGGGGAGGGGTCCGGTCAGTCGGACCGGCCGGGCAGCGCCTGCTCCACGATGGGCCTGCGGGGCAGCGGTTCGCGCTCGCGGCGCTTGGCCGCCAGATACACCTGGGCGGTGTTGTGCGCCACCGTGTGCCAGTCGAAGTCGGCGGTGAGTCGCTGCCGCGCCGCCACCGCCCGCCGCTGGGCGGCGGCCGGGTCGTCGAGCACTTCGCGCACCGCGGCGGCCAGCGCGGCGAGGTCGCGCGGCGGGTGCGAGATCCCGGTCCGGCCGGGGATCACCGCCTCGCCGAGGCCGCCCACGTTGGCGGTGACCAGGGGGATACCCGCGGCCGCCGCCTCCAGCGCGACGATGCCGAACGGTTCGTAGTGGCTGGGCAGCACGGCCGCGTCGGCGCGATGCAGCAGCCGCAGTAGCTCGTCGTGATCGACCTCGCCGAGGAACCGAACGGCCTTGAGCACCCGGTGATTTCGGGCCACCTCGACCAACCGGGCCCGCTGGGTGCCATCACCGGCGATGGTCAGCGTGGTTCCCGGATGGGTGCGACGAATCCGCGGTAGCGCGGCGATCGCGTCGTGCACGCCCTTCTCGTACTCCAGCCGGCCGAAGAACAGCAACTCGGGCGGCCCGCCGTGGCGCTGGCGGCGCGCGAACGGCCAACGGCTGGAGTCGATTCCGTTGGGAATCACGGTCATTTCCGCCGCGATCGGCCCGAAGAGTTCGGTGATCTCCTCGGCCATCGACACCGAGCAGGCGATCAGCGAGTCGGACTCGTGCACCAGCCAGGACTCCAGCGCGTGCACCTGCCGACTGATCCGGCCGGACACCCAACCGGAATGCCGGCCGGCCTCGGTGGCATGCACGGTGGAAACCAAAGGCACATCGAACGATTCGGCCAGCGCGATCGCCGGGTGCGCGACCAGCCAGTCGTGCGCGTGCACCACGTCGGGGCGCCAGCCCTCGGTGTGCAACCGCAACCCGGCGCGGGTCATGGCGTGCCCCATGGCCAGCGTCCACGCCATCATGTCGGGGCCGAAGTCGAACTCGTGCGGATCGTGGGCGGCGGCGATGACGCGCACACCCTCAACGGTGTCGTCGGTGGTGGGGTGGGTGCTCGGATCGGTGCCCGCCGGCCTGCGGGCCAGCACCACCACCTCGTGCCCGCCGGCGGCCAGAGCGGTCGCGAGTTGGTAGACGTGCCTGCCCAGCCCGCCGATCACCACCGGCGGGTACTCCCACGAGACCAGCAGGACCTTCATCGCGGCGCCATCCGGCGCGAGCGTGCGCAAACCGTCACCCGCGTCGGCGTGTCAGTGTGCAGACACGCACGCTCGCGGACCAGCGGGACCTTCATCGCGGCAGCCGCCGCGCATCCAGCGCGCCGAACAGCCCGTCGGCCCGGTTCCAGCCCTGGGCCAGCCGTTCGGCGCTCTCCCGGCGCCCGGAGGCCAGCGCCCCGGCGATCTCGCGGGTGGCATGCGCGTGCAGATGGGCGCGGTAGCGGGCGTAGTCGGCCGCGGAGTCCTTGCTGACCATGAACGGCCAATCGCTGGACACCGTCAGCAGGGTTTCGCGCAGGATCTGGTCGGCGACGAAGTCCCGCGTCGGCGCGGTGTCGGTCTGTCCGAGGGCCTTGTCGACGGTGCTCAGCGCGGTCTCCACCACCTCGGTGTTGAGCCGCACCAGATCGGCGACCTGGTCACCGGCCCACACCTGCCAGTCCTTGCCGGAACCCCACGAGCTGGGCGGCAATTCGACTGGCGCACCGACGAATCCATTGTCCAGGGCATCGCGCAGGGTGCCGACCCGCACACCGGCCTCGGGCAGCGCGCGCAGCAGCCGCTCCAGCCAGACCGGGCCCTCGTACCACCAGTGCCCGAACAGCTCGGTGTCGAAGGCGGCGATGACGTGGGCGGGCCGCCCGATGCGCGCGGACTCGGAGATCAGCCGGTCGCGCACCACGCCGACGAAGTCCGCGACGTGGCCGTCGACGGCCCGGTCGGCGCGCTGCGGGTCGTAGGGCGCCTTGGCGTCGGAGTCGACGTTGCGGCCGGTGACCCGCGCCGGCTTCAGTCCGGTCAGGTGGTCGTAGGTGTGGAAGTCGCGGTAGGCGGGGTTACCGGGATAGCCGGACTTGGGCGACCAGACCCGGTAGGAGACCTGCAGATCCCGGCCGAACGCCACCACGCCGGTGTCGCCGACCGGTCTGCCCAGCGCGGTGTCGCCGTGCAGGGAGGGGCCGTCGACCATGAAGTGCCCCACGCCCGCGGCGGCGTAGTCGTGCTCCATGCCCGGCGCGTAGGCGCACTCCGGCGCCCAGATCCCGGTCGGGGTGTGGGCGAAGCGCTGCCGGGCGTCGGCCAGGCCCTCGCGAAGGGCGAACTCACGCAACCGCGGGTTGAGCAGCGGCTGGAACGGATGCGCCAGCGGACCGCCCAGCAACTCCACCGTGCCGGCGTCGATGAGCTCGCGCAGCAGCGGGCTGGCCCCGTGCCGCCACAACGTACCGAAGTCCTCGAGCGCGCGTTCGGCCTCGTCGTGCTCACGAATTCCGAACGCCCGCAAGGCTTCCGGAGCGCTGGCGGTGCCGGGTGCGGCGCCGGTCGCGGTGTGTACGTTGGCCGCCTCGAGCGCACGCAGCTGCCAGTTGGCCAGCCAGCGGTCCATGGCGTCGAGGCAGTACGGATCGTCGAGCTGCGCGGTGACCACGGGTGTCACGCCGAGCGTGATCAGCCCGCGGCGGCCCTCGGCGGCCAGGGTGCGCAGTGTGCGCATCAGCGGCAGGTAGGACGCCGACCAGGACTGGTATAGCCACTCCTCGCCGACCGGCCAGCGGCCGTGGTGGGCCAACCACGGCAGGTGGGTGTGCAGCACCAGGGTGAACTGCCCGGGAATCACGGGTGCACCGCGATCGCCACCAGGTCCAGGCTGTCGTCGATGTCGCGCTCGTCGGCGCGCAGCAGGTCGAAGTCCTCGGTTCGCACCGCGGCGACGTCGGCCGCCAGCTCGGCCGGCCACGGGGCGTCGGCGAGCGCCCGGGCGATCTGGGCGTCGATGATCGAGCCGCCGTGCCGGATGTCCATCTCGAGCAGCCGCGGGCCGTGGAACACCCCGTACAGCCCGTCGATCCGGAAGCCGGCGCCGGTGAGCAGTTCGGCCAGCTCGGCGGCGTTGAGCTCGCGGGTGTGGAACGGGTTGACCGGGGTGTCGCTGCCCGGGGTGAAGGTGATGCGGTTCGGGGTCGAGATCAGCAGCAGCCCGCCCGGGCGCAACACCCGTAAGCATTCGGTAATGAACTGTGGCTGATCCCACAAATGCTCGATGACCTGGAAGTTCACCACAACGTCGACCGCGGAGTCACCGAGCGGGAGCGACGCCAGATTGCCCGCCAGGACCTGCACCCGGGGGTAGCGGTTGCGCACGTGAGCAACCGCCGCGGCGTCGTAGTCCACCGCGATCACCGTGCGTGCCACCGAGGTGATCAGGTCGGCCCCGTAGCCCTCCCCGCATCCGGCCTCGAGCACGTCGCGACCTGCGCAAAGCTGGGCCAGCCGGGCGTACACCACCTCGTGGCGGCGGAACCAGTAGTTCTCCACCGCCACGCCGGGAACGGTCCGCTCGCCGGTCAGCGGCAAACCGCCGTCGCCCGCGTCCGTCACGAATGAGCTCATTGGAAGGCAGGCTAACCCAGCCGAACAATCGGTGGACGGTTCGCGAACCGATGAGCAGCCGATGGGCTGCGAGAACACAAACTTCGACCAGCTATGGTAATTCTGCGAACCGCGTTAAGTTACCCGTCGGTAACATGGCGTGTGTTGCGGATGTGAACCGTAAGCCTTGCGACCGAGCAGTCGCCGGGCGCTGCCAGGAGGACGAAGAAGACTCATGACGAACATCGTGGTCCTGATCAAGCAGGTCCCAGACACCTGGTCGGAGCGCAAGCTGTCCGACGGTGACTTCACCCTCGACCGCGACGCGGCCGACGCTGTGCTGGACGAGATCAACGAGCGCGCCGTCGAGGAGGCGCTGCTGATCAAGGAGCGGGAGGGCGACGCCGCCGGCACCGTCACCGTGCTCACCGCCGGCCCGGAGCGCGCCACCGAGGCGATCCGCAAGGCGCTGTCGATGGGTGCCGACAAGGCGGTGCACCTGCTCGACCCGGGCCTGCACGGCTCGGACATGGTGCAGACCGGCTGGGCCCTGGCCCGCGCGCTCGGTCAGGTCGAGGGCGTCGACCTGGTCATCGCCGGTAACGAGGCCACCGACGGCACCGGCGGTGCGGTTCCGGCGATCATCGCCGAGTACCTGGGCCTGCCCCAGCTGACCCACCTGCGCAAGGTCTCCATCGAGGGCGGCAAGGTCGTCGGCGAGCGCGAGACCGACGATGGCGTGTTCACCGTCGAGGCATCGCTGCCCGCGGTCATCAGCGTCAACGAGAAGATCAACGAGCCGCGCTTCCCGTCCTTCAAGGGCATCATGGCCGCCAAGAAGAAGGAAGTCGCGACCCTGACGCTGGCCGAGATCGGCGTGGGCGCCGACGAGGTCGGCCTGGACAACGCCGGTTCGACGGTGGTGTCGTCCACCCCGAAGCCGCCGAAGACGGCCGGCGAGAAGATCACCGACGAGGGCGAAGGCGGCAAGAAGATCGCCGAGTACCTGGTCGCCCAGAAGATTATCTAGAACCCCCACACCCCCTTACGAACAAGAGGCTGAACAACCCATGGCTGAAGTACTCGTGCTCGTCGAGCACTCCGAAGGAGCGGTGAAAAAGGTCACCGCCGAACTGATCACCGCCGCGCGCGCCCTCGGCGAGCCCGCCGCCGTCGTGATCGGTGCCCCCGGCACCGCCGCGCCGCTGGTCGACGCGCTGAAGGAGGCCGGCGCCGCGAAGATCTACGTCGCCGAGTCCGACGACGCGGAGAA
>JAGQTW010000343.1 GCA_020438785.1 Mycobacterium sp.
CTGCATCCGCGACTACATCCATGTCCGCGACCTGGCGGACGCGCATGTGCTGGCGCTGGCCACCGCGCAGCCCGGCGCGCACGGGATCTACAACCTCGGCAATGGCACCGGCTTCTCGGTGCGGGAGGTGATCGCCTGCTGCGAGCGGGTCACCGGCGGGCCCATCGCCGCGCGCGACGTCGAACGCCGCGCGGGCGACCCGGCCGTGCTCATCGCATCCAGCGAGAAGGCGATCACCGAACTGGGCTGGCGGCCGCGGCACACCTCCATCGACGAGATCGTCGCCGACGCTTGGGAGTTCACCCGCTCGCGGGCCTAGCCCGCTACCCCTTCCTTCTCGCGAGCGTGCGTGTCTGTACAGCGACACGCCGCGGGACTGGGCATTCGGGGCACGCTCGCTGCCCACAAGGGTGACTTTTCCGCGGCGTGCCCACCCTGCACGATGCCGAGAATGAATGCTGAGCTTGTTGCACTTTTCGACAAGCAGGGTGGGGTGGCCACGACCGGGCAGATGCTGGCGGTTGTGAGTCGGCGGCACCTTGAGATCTTGCTGGAATGCGCTGCCGTGGAGCGCATCTGGCGAGGGGTATACAGCCGCGGTGTTGCGGATCCGGCCACGAGACTCAAGGGTCTTGACTTGGCATGCGGTGAGGTGGTGGCGATCTGCCTTGCGACCGCCGCCCGCGTCTACGGCTTCGACACCGAGGCCAACACCGACTTGCATGTGCTGAATCCAACCGGACACCAACTGCGGCCCGCCGAGGATCTGATCGTGCACCGCCGCGACGGCGCGCCGATGATCATGGTTTCCGGTCGGCCGGCCACGGCGCCGGCCTGGACGGCCATCGAGGTGGCTCGCACGCTTCGCCGTCCGCGGGCACTCGCCGTGCTCGATGCCGCTCCGTTCAGGGTGCTGCGCTTCGGCCGAGTTGACTCGTGCCGCGCTCGCGCAGCAGGGCCGCCGTGGCATCGTGAAGGTGCGTGAACTCCTTCCGCTCGCCGATGCCAGGGCCGAGTCGCCGATGGAGAGCGAGTGTCGCCTGGTGATGATCGACGGCGGACTGCCCAGGCCGGTTCTGCAGCATGAGGTCGTCGACGCCAGGGGCAGGCTGCGCAGGCTCGACTTTGCCTGGCCGAAGCACAAAGTCGCTGCCGAGTATGACAGCGACGAATGGCACGCCGGCGCCGAAGCGCTGCGACACGACCGCAACGAGCTGGCCGCGCTGCAAGACCTCGGTTGGACCGTCGTGCCGGTGATCGCCGACGATGTGCGACGTCGGCCGCAGGCGCTGGTCGCGCGGATCCGCGCCCATCTAGATCGCACAGCCGCTGTGTGATTGTGCGCGAAGTGCACGCTTCAGCGGCGCGTCGCTATGCCGACACGCACGCTCGCGACAGAAGGTGGCGGCTAGCCGCCGTGGCCCGGACCGATGTTGCGTGACGGGCGGGTGCGGATGTCGTGCACGTACTCCGGCGGCGCGCCGGCTATCTCGGCGGCGTCGGCCATCACCCCGAGGTAGCGGGCCGAGGGCAGCCCGCCCTCCCACGCGTCCACGACGTACAGCCAGGCCAGCACGGGATCGGTTGTGGTGTCCGAGGATTCGCGGTCGATGCGGCAGCGGATCTTCTTGTGGAAGCCCAGCTCGGAGCCTTCCCAGCGGTCCAGGGTCTCCTCGTCGGCGGGTGTCATGTCGTAGAGCACGACGAAGACGCTGGAATCGGGGTCCTCGACCAGGGTGGCCAGCGCGCCCTCCCAACCGATGTCCTCACCGGCGAAGGTCAGCCGCCAGCCGTGCAGCCAGCCGGTTCCGGCCATCGGCGAATGCGGTGCGCGCTCCAGCATCTGCTCCGGATGCATGTTGGATCCGTAGGCGGCGTAGATCGGCACGGAGCAAAGCCTAGAGGTTCGACGACGGGAGGGCGCAGCGACTCGGGTGATTGGATCCGGCGGGCAGGAGCGCAGCGACCCGGGGTCTAGTGTGGCTCCCGTGGTGACGCGGATCGTGATCATCGGCGGGGGACCCGCGGGCTACGAGGCCGCGCTCGTCGCCGCCGGCCGCGGCAGGGACGTCACCGAGGTCACCGTGGTGGACTCCGACGGCATCGGCGGGGCGTGCGTGCTGTTCGACTGTGTGCCGTCCAAGACGTTCATCGCCTCCACCGGCGTGCGCACCGAACTGCGGCGCGCCTCCGGGCTGGGCTTCGACATCGGCATCGAAGACGCCAAGATCTCGCTGCCGCAGATCAACAACCGGGTCAAGACGCTGGCCCGCTCGCAGTCCGCCGACATCGGCAGCCAGCTGCTGCGCGAGAAGGTCAACGTGGTGGCGGGCCGCGGTGAGCTGATCGACAGCGTGCCCGGCATGGCCCACCACCGGGTGCGGGTCACCACCCACGACGGCCGCGAGGGCGTGCTGAAGGCCGACGTGGTGCTGATCGCCACCGGGGCCAGCCCCCGGGTGCTGCCCAATGCGGTGCCCGACGGCGAGCGGATCCTGACCTGGCGCCAGCTCTACGACCTCACCGACCTGCCCGAGCACCTGGTGATCGTCGGCTCCGGCGTGACCGGCGCGGAGTTCTGCAACGCCTACACCGAACTCGGTGTCAACGTGACCGTGGTGGCCAGCCGCGACCAGATCCTGCCGCACGAGGACAGCGACGCCGCCGCCGTGCTGGAGGAGGTGTTCTCCGAGCGCGGGGTGACCCTGGTCAAGAACGCCCGCGCCGACTCCGTGGTCCGCACCGGCTCGGGAGCATCGGCCGGGGTCCGGGTGACGATGGCCGACGGGCGCACCGTCGAGGGCAGCCACGCCCTGATGACCGTCGGCTCGGTGCCCAACACCAGCGGGCTGGGGCTCGAACGGGTCGGCGTCGAACTCGGCCCCGGCAACTACATTCCGGTGGACCGGGTCTCGCGCACCTCGGCGGCGGGCATCTACGCCGCCGGCGACTGCACCGGCCTGCTGCCGCTGGCCTCGGTCGCGGCCATGCAGGGCCGCATCGCGATGTACCACGCCCTCGGCGAGGGGGTGGCGCCGATCCGGCTGCGCACCGTCGCCTCCGCCACGTTCACCCGCCCCGAGATCGCGGCCGTCGGCGTGCCGCAGACCGCCATCGACGACGGCACCGTGCCCGCGCGCACCATCATGCTGCCGCTGACCACCAACGCTCGCGCGAAGATGTCGCTGCTGCGCCGCGGCTTCGTCAAGATCTTCTGCCGGCCGGCCTCCGGCATGGTGATCGGCGGCGTCGTGGTGGCCCCGATCGCCTCCGAGCTGATCCTGCCGATCGCGCTGGCCGTGCAGACCCGGGCGTCGGTGACCGAACTGGCGCAGACCCTCTCGGTCTACCCGTCGTTGTCCGGATCGGTCGTCGAGGCCGCCCGCCGCCTGATGGCCCACGACGATCTCGACTAGCCTGGGTCTCTACCGACGAGTAACCCTCAGGAGTGGTGGCAGTGAGCGACCCGATCCGCGGAGCGGGCAACGGCCAGACCTTTCTCGGACCGGCGCAGCGCGCCGCGGCCTGGGAGCGGCTGGGCAGCGAGCAGTTCGACGTCGTGGTCATCGGCGGCGGTGTGGTGGGCGCCGGATGTGCGCTCGACGCCGCCACCCGCGGGCTCAAGGTGGCGCTGGTGGAGGCGCGTGACTTCGCGTCGGGAACCTCCAGCCGCAGCTCGAAGATGTTCCACGGCGGCCTGC